>NZ_MCIG01000041.1 GCF_001705035.1 Curtobacterium sp. UCD-KPL2560
CGCGCCAGCCGGGCCCGCGCCAGCCGGGCCGGCGCTCCTGGCGCGCCCGGCGCGCCCCGGCCCGCCTACGGGTGCAGCAGCGCCGCGACGACGACGAGCACCGGCACCGCACCGACCGTCGTGAGCAGCACGACGTCCCGCGCCACCGGGACCGCCGCCCGGTACCGCTGCGCGTAGTTGAACACGTTCTGCGCCGCGGGCAGCGCCCCGAGCGTCGTGAGCACGAACACGTCCTGGTCGTCGAGCCCGAACACGAACCGGGCGACCACGAAGGCCACCGCAGGCATCACCACGAGCTTCAGCCCGGAGGCGACCAGCACGTCGGCCCGGATCGCGGGGTCACGCAGGGGTGCCGCTCCGTGCAGGCTCATGCCGAAGGACAGCAGGACGACGGGCACCGCCGCCGCGCCCACGAGCGAGAACGGCTCGAGCACGGGCGCCGGCAGCTCGACGCGGAACGCCGAGCACAGCAGCCCGACGAGCGAGGCGATGATGATCGGGTTGCGGAACGGCCCGGCGACCCGGCTGCGCCACCCGCCGCCGGAGGCGGTGGCGGCGTCGAGCACGGTCAGGGCCAGGGGCGCGAGCAGCACGAGCTGCAGCAGGATCACCGGCACCACGGCCGTGGCCTGCCCGAGCACGTACACGGCGACCGGCAGCCCGATGTTGTTCGCGTTCACGTAGCCGGAGGCCAGCGCACCGACCGTCGTCGTCGCGACGGAGCGGCGCAGCACCACCCGGAACAGCACCACGGCGACGAGGGCCACGGTCACGGCGCTCACGAGCGACACCCACAGCATCGGGGAGATCAGCGTCTCGATGTGCGCGGTCGCGATGGTGTGGAAGAGCAGGCACGGCATGAGCACGAAGAACGCCAGTCGGCTCATCACGAACTGCGCGTGCGGTCCGAGCAGGCCGGTGCGCCCCACGACGTACCCGGCGGCGATGATCGCGCCGATGATCGCGAACCCGGTCAAGACGCCACCCATCGGGTCCATCCTGACAGGACGTGGCCGGGGCGGGTCCCATGTGAGCCCGCACAGGTCGGAAATGCGCGGGCCGCCCCGGTGGTTCGACGGAGCATGACCGCGACGCCTGCCACGCTCTCCCGTTCGACCGACTCCAGCCAGCCGCTCGTGCCGCTGCTCGAGGAACGCTGGAGCCCCCGTTCCTACGACGAGACCGCGACCATCTCGGACGCGCAGTTCGACGCCGTGCTCGAGGCCGCACGCTGGGCCGCCTCCGCGATGAACCACCAACCGCGCCGCTTCGTCGCCGGCCGCCGGGGCACCGAGACCTTCCGCAAGATCAACGAGAACCTGCTCGGCTTCAACGCCGCCTGGGCGTTCCGCGCGAGCGCACTCGTGGTCGGCATCCTCGAGACCACGACCGAGGACGGCGAGGCACGTCCGTTCGCGCAGTACGACCTCGGCCAGTCGCTCGCCGCCCTCACCGTGCAGGCGCACGCCGAGGGCCTGCACGTGCACCAGATGGCCGGCATCGACGCCGAGGGCCTCCGCGCCGCGTTCGACCTGCCCGAGCGGTTCCTGCCGTACACGGTCACGGCGATCGGCACCGTCGCGGACCCGTCGCAGCTCGACGAGAAGGCCGCCGAGCGCGAGACCGCCCCGCGCACGCGCCTGCCCCTCGACGAGGTCGTGCTCGTCAAGGAGTAGCCGTCACCGGGCAGGCGCCCGCCGGCCAGCCGAGCACCCCGAGCCCGCACCCCGCGGTCGGCTTCCCGCACGCTCCGGAGGCCGACCGCGGGGTGCGCCGCCGTCGTGGCAGGATCGAGGGCATGACCACGCCCCGCCTCGTCGCCTTCGACCTCGACGACACCCTCGCCCCGTCGAAGTCCCCGCTCGACCCGCGCATGCTCGAGACCTTCGCGTCGCTGTTGACCGCCGTCCCGGTCGCGGTCATCTCCGGCGGCAACTTCCAGCAGTTCGAGCAGCAGCTCGTCACCCCGCTCCGCGCCCGTGACGACCTGCCGCTCGACGACCTGCACCTGCTGCCGACCTGCGGCACCGCGTACTACCGCTGGTCCGGGTCGGACTGGGCCCTGCAGTACGCCGAGGACCTGACCGACGACGAGAAGTCCCGCGCGCTCACCGCCGTCGAGTCCGTCGCGAAGGCGAACGGGTACTGGGAGTCCGAGACCTGGGGGGACATCCTCGAGGACCGCGGCTCGCAGATCACCTTCTCGGCCCTCGGGCAGTCCGCCCCGGTGGACGTGAAGAAGCAGTGGGACCCGACGGGCGAGAAGAAGGACCACCTGCGTCGCCTGGTCCAGGCCGAGCTGCCCGACCTCGAGGTCCGCTCCGGCGGGTCCACGAGCGTCGACATCACCCGCAAGGGCATCGACAAGGCGTACGGCATGCGCCGCCTCTCCGAGATCACCGGCATCGCGCTCGACGAGATGCTGTTCGTCGGCGACCGCCTCGACCCCGAGGGCAACGACTACCCGGTCAAGGCCCTCGGCGTGCCCTGCCACGCGGTCGAGGGCTGGGAGGACACCGACGCGTTCCTGACGGAGCTCACCCCGACGCTGCGCTGACGCGCACCGGGACGGACGGGAGGCGCGGTGCCAGCCGGCACCGCGCCTCCCGTCCGTCCGCCGGTCACGTCGCGGACGCGACCCGGCACGCTCAGGGGATGCTGCGGACCGCCTCGACGAACGAGCGGATCTTCGCGACGTCCTTGACGCCGCGCTCCGACTCGACACCGCTCGAGACGTCGACCCCGTCGGGGTCCAGTGCCTCGACCGCGGCGACGACGTTCGCGGGGGTCAGCCCGCCGGCGAGGATCCAGGCCTCGTCGATCCTGCCGGCGACGGTGGTCGGGTCGACCAGGTGCCCGCTCCCGGGCACGGCGGCGTCGATGAGCAGCAGGTCGTGGTCGTAGGCGGCACGCTGCTCGGTGGTCTCGCGGAGGTAGTCCTCGGCGGCGACCGCACGGATCGTGAAGAAGCCGGCGTCGCGGGCACGGGCGAAGTCGCTCGCCGACTCGCGGCCGTGCAGCTGCAGGGTGGTGAGCCCGACCTCGGAGGCGATGCCGACGACCTCGTCGATCGCCTGGTCGCGGAACACCCCGACGGCGTCGATGCCGTCCGGCACCCGCTCGACGAGCTCCTTGGCGAGGTCCGCGGTCACCGTGCGGGGACTGCCCGCGGCGAAGACGAACCCGACCGCGTCGGCACCCGCGTCGATCGCGGCGTCCACGGTCTCGGGCGTGGAGAGCCCGCAGATCTTGATCCAGCGCTGGTCGGTCATGGACCCATCCTGCCAGGGCTGCCGGGGGCTAGTGCAGCGTGCCGGCCACGTACGCGGCGACGCACGCGGCGAGCACCCCGAAGGCCGCGAAGGACCCGACGAGCACGTTCCTGCGACGCCAGCGCCGGACGGCGGTGAACGTGCCGCGCTTGGCGTGCCGACGTGCGGCGCGGTGCAGCTTGTGGGCGTGCTTGTGCTTCTCGCGGTCGGGGCCGAGCGGCACCGGACCGGTGACCTGCGTCGAGCCGCCGCGCAGGGCGTTGGCGACGGCCACCGCGGTCGGGCGGCGGGACGGGTCGCGGTGCGTCATCTTGGCGAGCAGGTCGTGCCAGTCCGCGCCGACGCGCTCGGGGACGACGGGGTCGTGCCGGAGGCGGGCGAGAGCCGCCTCGATCAGGGTGCCGGAGTACTCCTGCTTGCCGGTCAGCGACTCGAGGAGCACGAGGCCGAGCGAGTACACGTCGGTCGCGAAGCCGATCGGCTCCCCGGCGACCTGCTCGGGGCTGAGGTACGCCGCCGTGCCGATGATCGTGCCGTCGTTCGTCAGTCGCGAGCCGTCGACGAAGTGCGCGACGCCGAAGTCGGTGAGCTTGACCGACCGGGCGAACCCGGAGGCGCCCTCGTCGTTGATGAGGATGTTCGCCGGCTTGACGTCCCGGTGCACGATGCCGCGCGAGTGCACGTAGGCCAGGGCGTCGGCGAGCTGGGCGCCGAGGTCGGCCACCTCGTAGTTGTGCAGCGCACCGCCCGCGAGCCGCCGGAGCAGCGTCGTGTCCGCGATGAGCTCCATCACGATGTACCGGTGCGGACCGTCCTCGAACTCGTGCGTGCCGGCGTCGTAGAGCGGGACGAGGCCCGGGTGCGACAGCATGCTGAGCAGGCGGATCTCGCGCTCCTGGCGGACCCGGTCGGCGGTCGTCATCGAGTCGGGCGTGGCGAACATCTTCACCGCGACGGCACGGTAGGTGTGCTCGTCGCGTGCCTCGTACACGGAACCCATGCCGCCGGTGCCGATGAGCTTCACCAGGCGGTACCGCCCGGCGAGGACCGTGTCAGCTCGGGCGCTGTCGACCAGGGTCATGGGGCACTTCGATCAGTCGTCGGTCATCGGGGATCCGCGGCAACTGCCGCAAGGTGACCTGTCGTCAACGGTACGCGTCCCACCCGCGTCCCGCAGGGGCGTTACGACATCGTGATGGGGGACAGAACCGCGTCGCTCCGCGGAAGTACCGGGGTACAGTCCGGGCTCACGACCACGCAGGACTACGCAAGGAGGACATCATGGCGCTGTCGAAGGGCGACGAGGTGCACTGGAACACCTCGCAGGGCACCACCACGGGCACCGTCGTCGAGAAGAAGACGAAGGACTTCACGTTCGAGGGGCAGCACTTCACGCCGACGGACGACGACCCGTACTGGATCGTCGAGTCGGAGAAGTCCGGCAACAAGGCCGCCCACAAGGAGTCGGCCCTCACGAAGAAGTGACCCGTCAGTCGTCCGCGGTCGTCGCGCGACGGCGACCGTGGACGGCTGCCGCGGGCTCGTCCTCGCGTCGCTCGGCGGTCGGCTCGTCCCGATCGTGCTGCAGCCCGGCGCTCGCCTCGTCCCGACCGGCTCGCCGCTGGCCGGCACTCACCTCGTCCCGACCGGCTCGCCGCTGGGCCCGTGCCCGGCGGACGCGACGCACCACGAACGTGACCACGACGACCGCGATCGCGGCGTAGAGCACCCGGTCGATCCACTCGGTGTACTGCTCGACCTTGTCGTACTGGGTCCCGAACGCGGCGCCGAGCAGCACGAGGGCACTGTTCCAGATGCCGCTCGCGATGATCGTGAACAGCGAGAACGTGCCGAGGTGCATCCGGTCGGCGCCGGCGGGCAGCGAGATCAGGCTGCGGACGATCGGCACGAACCGGCCGAAGAACACCGCGCTCCGACCGTGCCGGTGGAACCAGTCGGCGGCCTTGCGGAAGTCGTCCTCGTCGACGAGGGGCAGCTTGCCGAGCCAGCGCACCGTCCGCTCGAAGCCGATCACCGCGCCGAGCCAGTAGAGCACGAGCGCCCCGAGGTACGAGCCGAGCGTCGCGAGCAGCAGCACGAGCACCAGGTTCATCCGCCCGGCCCCCGCGAGGAACCCGGCGAGCGGCAGGATCACCTCGGACGGGATCGGCGGGAAGACCGTCTCGACGAAGAGCATGACCGCCACGCCCCACTCCCCCAGGGCGTCGATCACCTGCAGGACGAAGCCGGACAGGCCGCCGAGGTCCTCGGTCCCCGTCGCCCCCTGGGCCGCGCGCACGGTCGTGGTGGGCAGGGTCGGCGGCAGCGTGGGGGCGGTCGTCATGGGTCCACTCTGTCTGAGCGTCCTGTCAGATCCCGACACGCGACCTGGACGTGCGCCGAGGAGACAGGCAGGGGCGCCGACGGACCGGCCCGCGTGGCGTCGCTGAGGCGACCCCGGACGGACGGGAGGCGCGGTGCCCGCTGGCACCGCGCCTCCCGTCCGTCAGGTGGTGACGACCGTCAGACCGCCGCCGGAGCGCGCTGACCGACCGTCTCGCCGGCCACCGCCGCCTCGTGGGCGGCCGCGGCGTCCGCCGCGGGGGCACGGCGCACCCACTTCTTCAGGGCGACGAGCACCAGCGCGGAGACCACCGTGCCGGCCAGGATCGCGAGCACCCAGACCAGGAACGAGTCGATCGCGAAGAACACGAACACGCCACCGTGCGGGGCCCGCGAGGTCACACCGGCGGCCATCGACAGCGCGCCCGTGACCGCGGCACCGACCATCGACGCCGGGATGACCCGCAGCGGGTCGGCGGCGGCGAACGGGATCGCACCCTCCGAGATGAACGACGCACCGAGCAGCCACGCGGCCTTGCCGTTCTCACGCTCCGGCTTCGTGAAGCCCTTGCGGTACAGGACGGTCGAGGCGAGCGCGAGGGCCAGCGGCGGGACCATGCCCGCGGCCATCACGGCGGCCATGATCTCGAACGGCACGACGTTGGACGCGGTGCCGGCACCGAGCCCGGCGACGGCGAACGAGTAGGCGACCTTGTTCACCGGGCCACCGAGGTCGAACGCCATCATCAGGCCGAGGATGATGCCGAGCAGGACCACCGAGGCGCCGTTGAGCGAGTTGAGCCACGCGGTGAGCTCCGTCATGAGCCAGGCGATCGGGCCGCCGAGCACGAGGAGCATGAGCCCCGAGGCGATGATCGAGGCGAACAGCGGGATGATCACGACCGGCATGAGGCCGCGGAGCCAGCGCCAGGTCGGGATGCGCCCGATCCAGTACGCGGCGGCACCGGCGATGAGACCACCGACGAGCCCGCCGAGGAAGCCGGCGTTCATGAACACGGCGATCGAGCCGGCGACGAAGCCGGGCGCGATGCCGGGTCGGTCGGCCATGGCGTACGCGATGTACCCGGCCAGGGCGGCGACGAGGAACCCGAGGGACACCCCGCCGATCTGGAACGCGGCGGCACCGAGGTAGTACGCCAGTCCCTCGGGCGGCAGGTTCAGCAGCGTGTAGTTCGTCAGCGTGTAGACGGCGTTGTTCTGGCCGGAGTCGCCGTGCTGCAGCGCGATGCCGTAGCCGGAGAGCAGGAAGCCGAGCGCGATCAGGAGTCCGCCGCCCGCGACGAACGGGATCATGTAGCTGACGCCGGTCAGCAGCCAGCGCTTGAGGGCCTGGCCGAAGTGCTCGTCCGCCGTGTTCGACTCGGCGGTCGTCGCGGCACCGCCCTGCACGCGTGCGGCGTTCGGGTCGTCGGCGGCACGGAGGGCCTCGGCGATCATCTTGTCCGGCTCGTCGACACCGCGCTTGACGGGTCCGGAGACGAGCGGCTTGCCGGCGAAGCGTGCGCGGTCGCGGACGTCCACGTCGACCGCGAACACGACGGCGTCGGCACGGGCGATCAGTGCGGGGTCGAGCGGCTCGACCTGCGAGGACCCCTGCGTCTCGACGTGCATCTCGGCACCGGCGCGCTCGGCCGCGGCGACGAGGGCGTCGGCGGCCATGTACGTGTGCGCGATGCCGGTCGGGCACGCGGTGACGCCGACGATGACCTTGCGGGCACCGGTCCCGGCCGTCGTGGACGTCGGGGCCGCGGCGGCGGGAGCTGCGGGGGCGGCGCCGACGCCGGCCTCGGCGACCTCGCCGCCGACCTCGCGCTGCACCAGGTCCACGACGTCCTGCGGGGTCGCGGCGGCGCGGAGCGCGGCGGTGAAGTCGTCGCGGATGAGCGCCCGGGCGAGGGTCGACAGGACCGTCAGGTGGTCCTTGTCGGCACCCTCGGGCACGGCGATCATGAAGACGATGTCCGCGTCGCCGTCCGGTGCACCGAACGGCACCTTCCGGGCCAGGCGGGAGAACGCCAGCGTCGGGCTCGAGACCGAGGCCGACCGGGCGTGCGGGATCGCGATGCCGCCGGGGACGCCGGTGCCGACGCTCGCCTCGCGCTTGATCGCGTCGTCGGCGAGGGCGGCACCGTCGGCCGCGCGGCCGGTGGCGGCGACGCGGTCGGCGAGCACGCGGATGACGTCGGACGACGTCCCGCCGAGGTCCTCGTCGAGGCCGACGAGCTCGGCGCTGATGAGGCGCTGCGTCGTGTCTGCGGACATGGGGTTGCTCCTTTGCAGTGGCGCCGTGGCGCGGGCAGTGCTGGTTCGGGTGGTGCTGACGGGGGTGGTGCTGACGGGGGCGGTGCTGCGGTGTCGGTCAGGCGATCGGTTCCGGGACCTGCGACGGGTGCAGGGTCCGGACGGTCACGCTGCCGGGGTCGGTGTGGTCGAGGGCGGGCACGTCGCTGCCGGGGAGCGCCGCAGCGGCGGCTCCGGTGGCGACGGCCTGGGCGAGCCGCTCGGCGGGGGTCGCACCGGCGACCTCGGCGAGCAGGTAGCCGGCGAGCGAGGAGTCCCCCGCGCCGACCGTGGACCGCGCGGTGATGCGCGGTGCCGCGGCGGCGAAGGCCCCCTCGTCCGAGACGAGGACGGCGCCCGCGCTGCCGAGCGTGAGCAGCACGGCGTCGACGTGCTTGTCGCGGAGGCGCTGGGCGGCCACCGCGGCGGCGGCGGGGTCGCGCTCGTAGCCCTCCGGGTCGCCGCCGACGACCTCGGCGAGCTCCTCGGCGTTCGGCTTGACCAGGTCGATGCGCTCCCCGGACTGCAGCAGTGCCGTGAAGGGGACGCCCGACGAGTCGACGGCGATGCGGACCTGGTCCCCGTGCCGCCGGCGGACCGCGCGGACGAGGACCGCGAGCGCGTCGTCCGGGAGCCCGGGCGGCAGCGAGCCTGCGAACACGACCCAGCGTGCGGCCGGTCCGGTCGCGGTGGGCCCGGCGGCGTCGGCGACGAGCGCGGCGAGGTCGTCCAGGCGGCCGGCGAGCGAGGGCCCGGGCTCGTTGAGCTTCGTGGTGGTGCCGGTCGGCTCGGTCACGGTCACGTTCGACCGGAGCGGGGCGCCGATCGGCAGCGCTGCGGTCGGGATGCCACGGGTCGCGAGCCCGAGCAGCACGGGGTCGAGCTCGTCCCCGGGCAGGACCGCGAGGGTGTCGCCGCCGCTGGCCACGACGACCCGGGAGACGTTGACGCCCTTGCCGCCGGGCTCGGCCGTCGTGTGCACGGCACGCTGGACGGCACCGCGCTGCAGCTCCCCGGCGAGCTCGATCGTCCGGTCGAGGGACGGGTTGGGCGTCACGGTGACGATGCGGGTGCTGGCGGTGCTGCCGGTGGCAGCGCTGGTCCGGTTCATGCGACCACGACCTCCACGTCGGCGTCGGCGAGCGCCACGGCGAGGTCCGCCGGGGGCTCCTGGTCGGTGACGAGCGTGTCGATCTCGTCGAGGCGGGCGAAGCGCATGAGCGCCTCGACCCCGTGCTTGGCGGCGTCGGCGAGGACCACGCTGCGGCGGGCGGCGAGCACGTAGGCGCCCTTGACGCCGGCCTCGTACTCGTCGGGGGTGCTCAGGCCGAAGCCCGCGGACAGTCCGTTCGTGCCGACGAAGGCGATGTCGGGCCGGAGCGCCCCGATCTGCTCGACCGTGGCGGTACCGACCGCGGCGCTCGTGACCCCGCGGACGCGGCCGCCGAGCAGGTGCAGCTCGACGTGCTCGCTGTGCTGCAGGGCGGCGGCGATCGGCACGGAGTTCGTGACGACGGTCAGCGTCGCGCCGGGCGTCGCGGGTTCCCAGCGCACGAGCTCGGCGGCGACGGCCGCGCAGGTGGTGCCGGCGTCGAGGGCGATCGAGCCGGTGAAGGTCGGCGGGACCAGGCGCATCGCGGCCCGGGCGATCGCGGTCTTCGCGGTGCCGTGCTGGCCCTCGCGCTCGGCGACGGACAGCTCCACGATGCTCGACCGTCCGACGGGGACGGCTCCCCCGTGCACGCGGCGCAGGACCCCGGCGGTCTCGAGCGCGCCGAGGTCGCGGCGAACGGTCTCGGTGGTGACGTCGAAGTGCTCGGCGAGGTCGGCGACGGACACCCGCCCGGCCGACTGCAGCGCGGCGGCGATGGCGTCCTGCCGCTCCGTTGCGTACATGCCCGAACTCCTTCGTTCCCGTTGGTTTCAGGAACTGTACGTCTGGAAGCCACACGAACGCAACTGTTCCGTCGCAGAACCAACACGAACGCAAACAATGAAGAACTAGCACCTGTTATATTAGATAGATCATGGCTACTCCGACTCCAGCGACGCCGTGGCGGCGCGACATCCAGGGACTCCGAGCCGTCGCGGTGCTCTCGGTCGTGCTGTTCCACCTGCACCTCCCGTGGACCCCGGGCGGTTTCGCTGGAGTCGACGTCTTCTTCGTCGTCTCGGGCTTCCTCATAACGGGCAACCTGCTCCGCGAGCACCGGCAGACGGGGCGCGTCGAGCTGGGGCGGTTCTTCGCACGCCGGTTCGTCAGGCTCGCTCCCGCCGCCGCAGCCACGGTCCTCGTGACGCTGGTGGCGGCGCGGTTCCTGCTCCCGCCGCTCGACCTCCCGGCGCTCCGCATCGACGGAACGGCGTCGCTCGTCGGCGCGGAGAACCTGCGTCTGGCGCTGGCCGGCACCGACTACCTCACCCCGCACGCGGAGTCGCCGTTCCAGCAGTTCTGGTCCCTCGGTGTCGAGGAACAGTTCTACCTCGTCTGGGCGCTCCTCCTGGCAGCTCTGCTCGCACCGGCCCATCTGCGTCGACACGTCGCCCTCGTCACGGCGCTCCTCGCGGCCGCGAGCTTCGTCGCGATGCTGGTCGGCACGGGCGCCAGCGTCCCCTGGACCTTCTTCTCGCCGCTCACCCGCGCGTGGGAGTTCGGTGTCGGAGCGGTGATCGCACTGGTGTCGAGCCGCAGGGCCCCACGGCACGCCACGGCCAGACGGAGCGCGGTGGCCGTCGGAGCAGCACGGGCACTCGGCCTCTGCATGGTCGTCACGGCGGTGCTCGTGTTCGACGAGGAGACGGTCTGGCCGGGATTCGCCACCCTCCTCCCCGTTGCCGGCACGGCCCTCGTCGTCCTCCCGGGACGCGCCACGGGAGATCCGGTGACACGGCTCCTCGCGCTCCGCCCGCTGCGCTGGGTCGGCGACCGTTCGTACTCGATCTACCTCTGGCACTGGCCAGCGCTCGTCCTGCCGGCCCTCGCGGCCGAACGACCCCTCACGTCAGTCGAGCGCCTCGCCGCGGTGCTCGCGACCGTCCTGCTCGCCTGGTCCGGTCACGAGTTCCTCGAACGCCGTATCGCGACGTGGGCACGCGGACGAACACGCCGCTCCGGTGCCGTCCTGGTGTCCGTCGTCGTCGTCGCGGCCGTGGCGGTCCCGACGACGGCGCTGCCGGTCCTGCACGGCCCGGATCCGGTGCGCACGCCGAGCACGTCCGCGGTGCTCGACGGTCCGTGGGCGCCGCGGAGCGTGCCCGCGAACCTCACACCGACGCTCGCGGGAGCCGCCGCCGACGTCCCCGAGCCATACCGCACCGGGTGCCACAACGGGTTCGGCGACGTCCGGGTACACCCCTGCCGCTTCGGTGGTCAGGGGCCGAGCACCGTGCTGTTCGGCGACTCACACGCCGCGCAGTGGACGTCGCCGCTCGCGGAACTGACGGAGAGCGACGGCGGGACCCTGCTCACCTTCACGAAGTCGTCGTGCCCGAGCGCGGACCTCACGGTCCGTCCGGTCGAGCTCGGCCGCCCGTACCGCGAATGCGACGTGTGGCGCGAATCCGTGCTCCGCCGGATCGAGTCGATCCGCCCGGCAATGGTGGTCGTCTCGAACGCGTCCAACGGGTACCGGACGGACGCGGACGCGGTGCAGTGGCGGGCCGCGCTGCAGCGGACCGTCGACCGGATCCGGCACACCGGTGCGCAGGTCGTGGTGATGGGCGACACACCGAACTGGGCCACCCCGCCCGGCCGCTGCCTGTCCGAGCGTTTGTCCGACGTCACGGCCTGCTCGGCTACCACCACCGAGCTCGTGCGCGCAGACCGCCGCGAGGCCGACGAGGACGTCGCGGTGGCGTCCGGAGCGACCTTCGTCGACCCGGTCCCGTGGCTCTGCGGCACCCGGTGCGAGCCCGTCCTCTGGAACGTCCTGGTCTACCGCGACGGCAACCACGTCACCGACCAGATGGCTCGGACGCTCGCACCGCGGCTCCGCGCTTCACTGGAGGGGGCCTCCGAGCGGTGACACGAACGCAGGAACGCCCGCCCCACCGGAGCGGGACGGGCGACGGTGCGTGCGGGATCAGGAGTCGAAGGGCACCCGGTCGCTCGACCCGACGCCGGCCCGCTGCCGGTACGACAGGTGCCCGCCGAGGTACCCGCCGACCCCGACGACCGCCAGGCCGACGAACCCGAGGGCCTTGCCAGCGGCGGTGTTGCCCTTCCGGCGCTGCCACCACGACAGCCCGAAGAACGTGATGCCGACCCAGTTCACGGCCTGGTGCACCCACCCGGTGCGGCGCTGCTCGAGGGACAGCTCGGCCCAGTCGACGTAGCCCGCCATCGAGGCGCTCCCGGCCGAGGCGATCCCGACGCCGGTGAGGGTCTGGGCCGCGCGAGCGTTCCCCTTCCCCCCGATCGTGTCGAGGACGGCCGCCGAGATCCAGGCGCCGAGCGGCACCTGCACCATCAGCGGGTGCAGCGGGTGACCGATCGGCACGCCGTGCAGCAGCTGGCGCAGCGCCTTCGGCTTGGCGATCGCGCGGACGGCGCGGGTGTCGAGGTCGACGGCCTTGTCGAGCACGCTCGCGTGCTCGATGGAGTCGGTGAGGCGACGCAGCAGGGGCAGCTCAGGCATGTCCTGGACGGTAGGCCTGGAGGCCCGGTGCCGGTTCCAGGAACCGGCAGCGGGCCTCCAGGCGGTCGCGCTGGGCGGATGCGGCGACCTCCTCGCGCTCGCCTCAGACGGCCGCGAGGGCCGACGTCGGCGGGATGCGCGCGGCGCGCGCGGCCGGGTACAGCCCGGACACCCCGCCGATGACGATCGTCGCGCCGAGGCCGCCCGCGACCGCCCAGAGCGGCACCGCGACCGGCCAGTGCTGGCTGATCGCGAAGGCGGCGGTCACGCCGACGCCGACGACCACCCCCGCCACGCCGCCGAGCGTCGACAGCAGCAGGGACTCCACGAGGAACTGGTCCCGGATGTGCCGTCGCCGCGCGCCGAGCGCCCGCCGGACACCGACCTCGGCGCGTCGTTCGAGGACCGTGATCACCATCGTGTTCGCGACGCCGATGCCGCCGACCAGCAGCGCCACACCGCCGATGCCGACCAGGAGCCCGGTGAACGAGTCGTCGGTCGCGTTCTTCGCGGCCAGGGCGTCCGAGGGCCGGGTGACCCCGACCTCGGTCGGTGCGAGCGGCGAGACCGCACGGGCGAGGCGGTCCCGGACCGCCGCGACCTGCTCGGGGTCGACGCGGGTGTAGACCGCGCTCGGGTGCCCGTCGAAGCCGAGGTCCGCCGCGGTGCCACGCGGCACGAAGACGCTGTTGTCCAGGTCCGGGGCGAGTTCGAGCGGGGCGAGGATCCCGACGACCTGCACCCAGCGGCCGCCCGTCCAGACGCGGGTGTCGGGGTCCACCGCGTCGATGCCGAGCGCCGTCGCGGCCTCAGCACCGAGCACCACCTGGTCGGGGGCGTCGGCGCCCGGGTCGACCCAGCGTCCGTCGGCGAGCCGCCCGCCGAGGACCTCGGGCACGTCGCCCCACGTCGCCATCACCTGGATGCCGCGCGACTCCCCCTCCGGCACCAGTGCGTTGCGATACACGTGCGCACCCTTGACCGTCCCGACGCCCGCGGCGCGCTCGACGGCGCGCTGCCGTGCGACCGAGTCCACCGAGGTGGGCGGCAGCGGCGTCGACTCGCCGAAGGACTGCGCCTCGGTGACGGTCAGGACGTTGGTCCCGAGTGCGTCGAGCACCCGGTCCAGCTCGGCCTTGCTCGAGCTCGAGATCCCGACGACCGCGATCATCGCCGCGATGCCGATCGCGATGCCGAGCGCGGACAGGACCACACGGGTCGGACGGGTGCGGAGGCCGAACACGCCGAGGCGGAGCAGGTCGCCGAGCCCGACGCGGGAGCGGACGGCCCCGGCGCGGGACCCGACGGCCCCGGCGCCGGACCCGACGGCCCCGGCGCTGGACCGGACGGCCCCGGCGCTCACCGCGCACCTCCCGCGATCGCGTCGGCCAGGCTCCTGGCGTCCCCGCCCGTGCTGTCCTGCTGCACCTGGCCGTCGCGCATCCGCACCTGCCGGGGCAGGTCGGCGGCGAGGTCCAGGTCGTGGGTGATCACGAGCACGGTGGTGCCCTCCTCGTTGAGCTCGTGGAGCAGGTCGAGGATCGCGCCGCCGGTCGCCGTGTCGAGCGCGCCGGTCGGCTCGTCGGCGAGCAGGATCGTCGGTTCGCCGACGATCGCCCGGGCGATCGCGACCCGCTGCTTCTCGCCGCCCGACAGCTGGCCGGGACGGTGCCCCGCGCGGCGACCGAGGCCGACCCGTTCGAGCGCCCGGACCGCACGCTCGTGCCGCTCGGACCGGGACACCCCGGCGTACAGCAGGCCGTCGGCGACGTTCTCGGCCGCGGTGGCACCGGGCTGCAGGTGGAAGTGCTGGAAGACGAACCCGATGTGGTCGGCCCGGAGCACGGACAGTGCGTCGTCGGACATCCGGTCCACCGCGTTGCCGGCGATCGTCACCGTCCCGGAGGTCGGACGGTCGAGCGTCCCGATGATGTTGAGCATCGTCGACTTGCCCGAGCCGGACGGGCCGACGACCGCGACGAGCTCCCCGTGGTCCACCTCGAGCGACACCCCGCGCAGGGCCTGGACCTCGCCGTACGACTTCACGACGTCCTGCAGCGACAGGACGGGCGACGGGGCGTGGTCGGCCGCGGACGGGGCGGCCAGCGTGCGTGTCGGGTGCCGGTCGGGCCCGGGGGCCGGACGACGGGTGGACGCCATCACGGCACCACCACCCGGTCACCCTCGGCGACGTCGCCCGTCACCGCTGCCCGGCCGGAGGCCACGAACCCGACCCGGACCGGGACGCGCTTCGTGGTGCCGTCGCGCCGCACCACGTCGACGGCGAACGCATCGGCGGTGCTGCCGGCGAGCAGTGCGGACACCGGGACGCTGAGCACGTCCCGCTCGGCCTGCCCCTCGGCCTCGATGCGGGCCGAGGCGGCCGCGGGCAGCTGCCGGTCGCCCGGGTCGAAGCTGATCGTCACCGCGACGCTCGTCGTCCCGTCGTCGCCCTTGGTGGGCTCGTTGTCGACGACCTGCCCCTCGAGCGGATCGCCCGTGCCGTTCACGAGCAGCCGGACCGTCGTGCCGACGACCATCCGCTCGGCGTCACGCTGCGGGACCGTGGCGGTCACGACGCGCTTCGTGCTCGTGACCTGCAGCAGGTCACCCGCCGGCGGCTGACCGAGGACCCCGGTGACGGATTCGACGCGGACGTCGCCGTCGACGAAGACGACGTCGTTCGTCGTGATCGTCCCCGTCACCTCGAGCCCCCGGTCCTTCTGCCACCGCTGCACCGCCCGCTCCGTCCGGGGGCCGAACGTCCGGTCGACGGCGACGTCGTAGCCGAGCGCCGCGAGGTTCTCGTTGAGCTGCTGCACGTCGTCGCCCTTGCGCCCGCGCTCGAGCGTGCGCCACATCGGCGTCGCGCCGACCATCGCCCGGACGGGACGTTCGTCGACCGCGTAGAGCGGCTCGTCGCGGTGGACGACCTGGCCCGGCTTCGGCAGCCAGGTCAGCGTGCCGGACGCCGCACCGGGTACGCCGGTCGGTTTGCCGTACCCGAGCGAGCCCGAGAAGGTCTTCGTGTCGACGAGGTCGCCCTTCGTCACCGGCGCGGTCTCGTGGTGCCGCTGGGCCGTGGACTCCGCCGACGCGGGCGTCGACGACGGCAGGCTCGTGAGTGCCCACCCACCGACCCCGGCGCCGAGGACCGCGACGACGGCCGCCGCGACGACGAGCTTCCGGCTGCTGCGCCGCGCGGTCACTCGCCCTGCTCCTTCTGGTCCTCCGCGGCGATCTCGCTGGAGCACTTGTCCACGGCTGCGTCGGCGGCCGGGTTGCGCTCGAGGATCGGAGCGCGCGCATCGACGTCGTCCGGGAAGTCCGCGATGCCCTCTCGCCGCACGCACGCCGCGACCTCGGCGTCCCACGCGTCGAGCTCGGCGTCGGACCGGGGCTTCGCCGAACCCGCCGCACCGTCGCCGCTGTCGCGCAGGCACTGCTGCAGGTCCTGCTGGAACTGCGCGGCGTCGGCGCCCTGCGGGATCCGCAGTTCGAGGTGCTCCTTCGTGTCCTGGTCCGGGTAGTCGTAGCCCTTCTCCCGCAGGCAGCTCTCGTACCCGCCCGTGCCGGCGGCGTTCGTGCCGCCGGCGGCGTTCGTGCTGCCGCCCGACGGCTGCCCGGCGGTGGAGCACCCGGCCAGGGTGCCCGCGAGCACCAGGAGCCCGGCGGCGATCGTGGTGCTGGTGGTGGTGCGCTTCGTCATGTCGCTCTCTCTGTTCGTGCGCGTGCGTGCTGTTCGTGCGCGTGCGTGCGGGCTCGGAGCCGGGTCAGCCGACCTGCTGCTGCTTCGTGTCGGACGAGAACTCGGCCAGGCACGCGGACACGGTCTGCTGGAAGCCGTCCTCCGACGACCGGGGGTACGACTGGAAGTCCAGAGCCCCCGGTCGCTGCTCGGGCAGGTCCGGGTAGCCGTGCTCACGGATGCAGTCCGCGACCTCGGCGTACTCCCGTTCCCACCGCTGCTTGTCCGCGGTGCTCGCCCCCGTCACGCCGAGCGACTCGGCGCACTCCTTCGATGCGCGCGCGAACGCCTCCTGGTCGACGCCGTCCGGTGTCGTGACGGCCCCGGACCGGACGGCGTCGTCCTGGGGGTCGGTCACGTCGAACCCGGCGTCCCGCATGCAGGAGCCCCAGCGTTCGCCGAGACCGGCGGCGGAGGAGGAGGACGTGGACGAGGAGGAGGCCGACGGCGTCGCGGTGCAGGCGGCCAGCGGCAGGGCCAGCCCGGCGGTGAGGACGAGGGCGACCGTTCGGAGTGCGGTGGTGTGCTTCATGTCACCCAGTCCAGCGGAGCGGGCGTTTCGTGCCGGGTGTCCGTCAGGTCACGTCGACGAAACACCGACGCGGATGCGCAGACCACCCTCGGCCAGCGCGTCGATCGCCAGGGCCCAGCCGTGCGCCCGGGCGATCGCGGCGACGATCGACAACCCGAGGCCGCTGTGCCGCCGCACGGCGCGGTCGCCCGAGTCGGGGCATCGCCGGAAGGGCTCGGTCAGCTCGGCCACGACCTCGTCCGGCACGACCGGTCCGGTGTTCTCGACCGTGAGTCCCGCGGCGTCCAGGGCGATCCGGACGGTCCCGCCGGCGCGGTTGTACTCGACGGCGTTGTCGACGAGGTTGAGGACGAGCTGCTGCGTGAGCACGGGTTCCGCGGGCACGACGAGCGACGCCGGGGCGTCCACGGACACGAGCACCCGGACGTCGAGCCCGTCCGCCGCCGCGGAGCAGCCCGTGACGACGTCGTCGACGACGGCACCGAGGTCCACCCGCTCGACCCGGCCGTCCAGACCGCGGTCCGCCTCGGCCAGCACGAGCAGGCTCTCCACCAGGTGTTCGGTGCGACGGTTCTGCTCGAGCAGCTCGTCCCGGACGGCGTCGAGCCGGGGGTCCCCCTCGGGCATCCCGATCTGGAGTGCCGCGCGCTGCACGGCCAGCGGGGTCCGGAGCTCGTGCGACGCCTGGGCCACGAAGTGCCGCTGGCTGTCGAACGCCGCCTCGAGCCGGTCGAGCAGTTGGTCGATCGTCCGCGAGAGCCGACGGAGTTCGTCGTCGGGACCGTCCAGGCCGATCCGCTCGTGCAACGTCGACGCCGAGATGCGGTTCGTGCGGTCGGTGATGCGGTCGACGGGCCGGAGCATCCGACGGCTGACCCACCACCCGAGGACACCGGCGATGCAGCCCGACCCGGCGACGCCGATCGCGGACCACTGCCACTGCGCCTGGGCGACGAGCTGGATGGTCGGGCCGCCGACGGCCACCGACGCGTCGTCGCCCTCGGCACCGGCCGTTGGCCCGTGGACGTCGACCGCGCCCTGCTCGGGCGCCTGGTCCCGGTCCGGCGACGGAGCGTGGCCCTGCCCGTCGTCCCCTCGCCCGTCCGGCTGCCCGTCGTCCCGCTGCCCGTCGTCCCGCTGTCCGTCGGGCGCCTGCCGGACCGACGCGAACGCCGGCTGGTCCGCGACCGACCACAGCGCCGAGACGTTCACGAACGCGAGTACCCCGGCCGTCAGCGCCATCGACGTGAGCGCGAACACGACCGCGGTGCGGGTCCGGATGCTCCACGAACGCATCAGAGCGTGTAGCCCTGCCCGGGGAGCGTCCGGATCGGGTCCGGCTCCCCGAGCTTCCGCCGGAGCTTCGACATCGTCACGCGGACCGCGGTGGTGAACGGGTCGACGTTCATGTCCCAGACCTTCTCGAGGAGTTCCTCGGCCGAGACGATCCGACCCTCGGCGCGCAGCAGGGTCTCGAGCACGCCGAACTCCTTGGCGGTGAGGTCGAGGTGCCGACCGTCCCGCGTCGCGACCCGGCGGTTCGAGTCGAGCAGCAGGCCAGCACGCTCGAGCACCGGCGCGACCGGGGCGACCGCCCGACGGCCCAGTGCCCGGACCCTGGCGACGAGCTCCGGGTACTCGAACGGCTTCGCCAGGTAGTCGTCCGCACCGAGTTCGAGTCCGGCGACGCGGTCGGTCAGCGAGGTCGCCGCCGTGAGCATCAGGATCCGGGTCAGCGAGCCACGCGCGGCGAGCCGCCGAGCGACCTCGTCCCCGTGCACCCCGGGCAGGTCGCGGTCGAGCACGACCACGTCGTAGTCGTTCACGGCGAGCAGTTCGTCGGCGTGGTCGCCACGGTAGGCGACGTCCACCGCCATGTGCTGCTGGGTCAGACCCCTCGCCACGAGGTCGGCGAGGGCGATCTCATCGTCTGCAACCAGGACACGCATCGATACATCACATCCGATGTACCTATGAGTCAGCTTGGATGCTCCCGWCCGTCCGCCGATGCAGTCGACGCGACGCTAACAGGCAGGCAGGAGCGGCCGCCTCTCGACGGCACGCGGCCGTGATGACGGACGGGAGGCGCGGTGCCAGCCGGCACCGCGCCTCCCGTCCGTCCGTGCCCCGTGCGGGCCGCGGCTCACTCCTCGACGATCTCCGCCAGTTCGAACGGCTCGACGGTGAGGCCGTCGCCGCCGTCGGCGACGTCGACGCGCACCGTGTCGCCGTCGCGGACGTCCCCGGCCAGGATCGCGCGCGCCAGCTGGTCGTCGATCTGCCGCTGCATGAGCCGGCGCAGCGGTCGCGCGCCGTACACCGGGTCGTGCCCCCGCTCGGCGAGCCAGGTCCGGGCAGCGGGCGTGACCGCGAGCTCGAGTCGGCGGTCGGACAGCCGCCGCGCGAGCCGGTCGACGTACAGCGAGACGATCTGCCCGAGGTCGTCGGCCGTGAGCGACTGGAACACCACGATGTCGTCGAGACGGTTCACGAACTCGGGTCGGAACGCCTGCTGGACCAGCTCGCGGACCCCCTCCTCGCGCTGCTCGGCGGTGAGTGCCGGGTCGGTCATGAACTGCGACCCGAGGTTCGAGGTCAGCACGAGGATCGTGTTGCGGAAGTCGACCGTGCGGCCCTGCCCGTCCGTCAGGCGGCCGTCGTCGAGCACCTGGAGCAGGACGTCGAACACCTCGGGGTGCGCCTTCTCGACCTCGTCGAGCAGCACGACCGAGTACGGGCGGCGCCGGACGGTCTCGGTGAGCTGGCCGCCGGCCTCGTACCCGACGTAGCCGGGTGGGGCGCCGATGAGCCGCGCGACCGAGTGCTTCTCGCCGTACTCGCTCATGTCGATGCGGACGAGGGCCTTCTCGTCGTCGAACAGGAACTCGGCGAGCGCCTTGGCCAGCTCGGTCTTGCCGACACCGGTGGGGCCGAGGAACAGGAACGAGCCCGTCGGACGGTCCGGGTCGGAGATGCCCGCGCGGGTGCGCCGGACGGCCTCGGACACGGTGCTGACCGCCGCGCGCTGCCCGATGATCCGCCGGCCGAGCTCGGTCTCCAGGTGCAGGAGCTTCTCGGTCTCGCCCTGCAGCAGCCGGCCCATCGGGATGCCGGTCCACTGGGCGATCACGGCGGCGATGTCCTCGTCCGTGACGCTGTCGTTCACCATCCGGTCGGCGCTCTCGGCCTGCTCGGCGGCGGCGAGCTCGGCCTCGATGCGCGGCTTCTCGCCGTACTCCAGCCGCGAGACGGTCTCGTAGTCGGCCTCGCGCTGTGCCCGCTGGCTGCGCATGTTCAGCTCGTCGAGCTCCTGCTTCAGCTCACCGATCCGGTTCAGGCTCGCGCGCTCGGCCTGCCAGCGCCCCTCGAGCTCGTCGAGGCGCTCCTGCCGTCCGGCCAGCTCGTTCCGCAGCGTCTCGAGCCGGGCCTTCGACGCGTCGTCCTTCTCCTGCTTGAGCGCGAACTCCTCGACGCGCAGCCGGTCGACGGAGCGCTTCAGCTCGTCGATCTCGACCGGGCTGGAGTCGATCTCCATGCGCAGACGACTGCCCGCCTCGTCGATCAGGTCGATCGCCTTGTCCGGGAGCTGCCGACCGGAGATGTAGCGGTTCGACAGGCTCGCGGCGGCGACCAGTGCGCTGTCGTTGATGGTCACCTTGTGGTGCGCCTCGTAGCGCTCCTTGAGTCCGCGGAGGATCGCGACGGTGTCCTCGACGCTCGGCTCCCCGACGAACACCTGCTGGAAGCGTCGCTCGAGTGCGGCGTCCTTCTCGATGTACTCGCGGTACTCGTCGAGGGTCGTCGCACCGATGAGCCGCAGCTCGCCGCGGGCCAGCATCGGCTTGAGCATGTTCGAGGCCGCGACCGACCCCTCGCCACCGCCGGCGCCCATGAGGGTGTGCAGCTCGTCGATGAATGTGATGACCTGCCCGTCGGAGTCGTCGATCTCCTTGAGCACGGCCTTGAGCCGCTCCTCGAACTCACCGCGGTACTTCGCGCCCGCGATGAGCGCGGACATGTCGAGCGACACGAGCCGCTTGTCCTTGAGGGAGTCGGCGACGTCACCGGCGACGATCCGCTGCGCGAGCCCCTCGACGACGGCGGTCTTGCCGACGCCGGGCTCGCCGATGAGCACGGGGTTGTTCTTCGTCCGCCGGGTCAGCACCTGCGACACGCGCCGGATCTCGGCGTCGCGGCCGACCACCGGGTCGAGCTTGCCGCTGCGTGCGATCGCGGTGAGGTCGACGCCGTACTGCTCGAGTGCGGTCTTCTGGCGCTCCTGGGAGTCAGGGGCGCCCTGGAGGTTCGCCATGCGTGTCGTCCTTTCGTCACGTTGTGGTGTGGCCCGGTCGCTCGTCGCGGCCGGACCGGAAGCCATCGGACCCATCCTGAGTCCACCTGACTCAACTTTACCGCCGGGGCCGACATTCCCGCCACCGGGCGCAACTCCGACGAAACACCCCGCACGCTGTGGTGGTGGCATGACCACGACAGCCACGCGACGGGACCACGCCGTCGCTCCCCCACCACACGATCGACCGCGGCGGCTGGACGGCCTCGACCTCGCCCGCGGGCTCGCCGTCCTCGGGATGATCACCGCGCACTTCGGACCCTTCACCCCCGAGTTCGCCTGGACGGACCCGGGCACGTGGTCCCGGGTCGTGGACGGACGCTCGGCGGTGCTCTTCGCCCTCTGCGCCGGGGTCTCCCTGACCCTGATGACCCGTCCGCGCCCCGACGAGGGGCCGACGGCACTGGTCGACCACCGCCGACGGGTGCTCCTGCGGGCCGTCGCGCTCTTCGTCGTCGGGGCCCTCCTGACGGCACTGGGCACCCCGGTGCTCGTGATCCTCCCGACGTACAGCGTGTGCTTCGTGGCGACGCTGCCGTTCCTCCGGGCCCGGACGCGGACGGTCGCGCTCGTGGCCGCGGGCGCGCTCCTGGTCGGTCCGGTCGTGTGGGTGGCCGGACTGCCCGGCATGCTCTTCGCACCCAGCGACCCGCTCGTCAAGGGCGTGCTCTTCGGCGGCTACCCGGGCATCACCTGGTGGGGCATCGTCCTGGTCGGCCTCCTCGTCGGCCGGCTCCCGCTGCACGCCACCCGGACGCAGGCGGCCCTGGTCGGCACCGGTGGCGTGGCCGCCGCGGTCGGGTACGGCGGAGGTGCGCTCGTCCGCCGGGCGCTGGGGCTCCCGCCGACGAGCGGCCCGGTCGGCAGCAGCAGCGCGGTCGGCAGCAGCGCGGCCGGCAGCAGCGCGGCCGGCAGCAGCGTGTCGGGCGGGAGTGGCGGGTCGTCCGTCGCGACGCCGCCGGACGCTCCCGTGCTGCAGCCGCAGGGTGGCGGCACCCTCGAGCACCCCGAGATCGACTGGAGCGTGCTCACCGCGATCGACCCGCACGCCGGCTCGACCCCGGAGGTGCTCGGCGCCCTCGGCGTCGCGGTCGCCGTGCTCGGGCTGTCCCTCCTCGTCGCGGGTCGGGCCGGACGCCTCCTCGCGCCCGTCCGCGCCGTGGGGACCCTGGCGCTGACGGTCTACGCCGCGCACATCGTGGCGTTCGCCGTGCTCGAACGCACCGCCGACGCGTGGCTCGCCGAGGGCTGGATCCCGGCCGTGTCGATCATGGTGGGCGCGATCGTGCTCGCGACGGCCTGGCGGGCCCGACTCGGCACCGGGCCGCTCGAGCGCCTGGTCAGGTGGGCGAGCCGGAGCCTCGACGGTCCGGGTCGACGATCCCGAACCAGCTGACCACCGCACCGGCGACGAGGAGCACCGCCATCACGACCGCCGCCCGGTGCAGGCCGGCGGTGCTCATCGCGCCGCCGAGCACCACCCCGGCGAGCGCGACCGTCACGAGGCCGGCGATCCGGGCCACCGCGTTGTTCACCGCGGAACCGGCGCCGGCCTCGTCCTGCGGCACCGACCCGAGCACGGCACTCGTGAGCGGCGACACCATGAGCGCGATCCCGACGCCCACGAGCACGAGGGCGGGGAACACCGACCACCAGTACGCCGTCGGGTCCGACCCGGCCCCGAGCACCAGCAGCGCTCCGGCCGCCGCCACGAGCGGGCCCGCCGTCATGAACCGGCGCGGGCCGTGCCGCCCGGCCGCCGCACCGACCGTCGTCGACAGTGCCAGCAGCACGACGGTCGGCGGCAGGGTCGCGATCCCGGCGAGCCAGGCGGGGAAGTGCCAGACCTCCTGCAGGAACAGCGTGACGACGAAACCCACCATCCCGAGGGCGCCGTAGACGGACAGCGTGGCGAGGTTCCCCACCGTGAAGTTCCGCGCGCGGAACAGCACGAGGGGCACGAGCGCCGTGCCACCGGCTGCGGTGACCCGGCGCTCCCACGGGACGAACGCGACGAGGGCCGCGCCGCCGAGCACGAGCGCCAGGACCACCACCGGCGACGCCCACCCGAGCCGCTCCTGCTCGATGAGCCCGAGCACGACCCCACCGACCCCGACCACGGTGAGCACCGCACCGACGACGTCGATCCGCTGGCGGGCACCGGACACCACGTCGCCCGTGATGCGCCGGACCAGCACGATGGTCACCGCGATGGGCACCGCGGTGAGCACGAAGATCCACCGCCAGCCGATGCCGTCGACGATCACCCCGCCGAGCACCGGCCCGACGATGACCGCCGCGCTCGACCAGGCCGTCCACGTCCCGATCGCCTTCGCCCGGGCGGCGCCGGAGAACGCGGCGACGATGAGTGCGAGCGCACTGGGCGTCACGAGTGCCCCGCCGACGCCCTGCAGCGCGCGTGCCACCACGAGCAGCTCGCCGTTCGGCGCCACGGCGCACCCCACCGAGGCGAGGCCGAAGACCACGAGCCCCCAGGTCACGATCCGCACCCGGCCGTACAGGTCCGACAGCGCGCCCGCGACGAGGATGAGCGACCCGAGCGTCACGAGGTAGGCGTCCACGATCCACTGCTGCACGACGAGGCCGCCACCGAGCTCGGAGCGGACCGCCGGCAGGGCGACGTTCACGACGCTCGAGTCGAGCCCGACGACGAACGACGCCAGGACCGCGACGACGAGCACCACGCGCCGGTCGTCACGGAGCGGCGCGTGCTGCGGCGCCTTCGGGTGCGGAGCGGTCATCCGCCCATCCTGCCCCGGCCCGGACGCCTGCCTCCGGGGCATCACGTCCCCCGGGGCCACCACGACGACCCGCGCCCGCGCCCGCGCGGAGGGTCCCGCGTTGCCCGCACCCACGACGGCGGCACCACCCGCACGGACGGCCCCGGAACGACGACGTCCCCCGCGACCGATGGTCGCGGGGGACTGCCGACAGGACGGGGCTGGGTGTCCTGGTCTGGGTGTCCTGGTGTCGAGGACCAGGCCGACCCGCTACTTGCGCAGGTCGGTGTTCGGCTGCACGGACGGGCCCGGGTTGACCACCGGCTGGCCCGTCTGATGCGCCGAGACGTCGGGAGCGACCGTGGTGTTCACGGTGCCGTCGACGTTCGCGGTCTTCTTGTCGTCGCTCATCTCCTTCTTGAAGATGTTGATCGACTGTCCGAGGCCCTTGGCGAGGGCCGGGAGCTTGGTGGCTCCGAAGAGCAGGATGACGATCCCGAGGATGATCAGCAGGTGCATCCCACCGAGGCCTTGCAACATGGTGACTCCTTGATCTGGATCCGGGGACCGTCTGCGTCGTCGTCGACGTGGGCGGCGGAAGTCCGTCGTCCCATCATCGTAACCCGGTCCCCCGACGATGCCCACACGAGCGGCGCAACCGACACCGGACGCTCAGCCTGCCGCATCCGGTGTCGGCGTGACCTCAGCGGAGGTGTTCGTCCAGCGTCGTGAGCACCGGCGCGTCCACGACGAGCCGCGCCTGCTCGTCCGTGAGCCCCCGGAGCCGGAAGTCCACGCGCTCCCCGGGCAGCAGGGTCATGAACCCGCGGTCCACCGTCCCGGTCGGGGCGAGTCGGTCCGGCTGCACGAGCAGGTCCCGCACGACGGAGGCCGCCTCGACCGTCAGGTCGTGCCCGTCGCCGTCGGGCGCCGGTGTCACGGTCGCCCGGAACCGTGCGGTCTCCCACTGCACGTCCTTGTCCGGCGCGCCGGTCCAGACGGCACGCCGCCAGTCCATGTCCGCCACGACGAGCTCGCGCGTCGGGTCGTCGAGCACGCCGACCGACTCGGGGAGCGCGACCACCGCGACGCCGGCCGACGACAGCCGGACGGGCAGCGTGGCCTCGGCGAGGATGACGCCGGTGACGCTCATGCGCCGGACCCGGACGACGCTGTCGTGCCCGGTGCGGGTCGAGCGGACGGCGACCTCGATCGGCGAGTGCCCGAACGCCCCGGGCGACACCCCGAGCGAGCGTTCGACCTGGTCGTGAGCCGGCACCTCGAGCGACAGGGTGTCCGACCCGACGCCGGTGTCCCCCGGACCGGACGCGGCGAGCCCCTCCTCCGGGACGTCCGACGAGAGGGTGTCGCCGGGACCGGCCACCCCGGCGGCGGAGGCGGCGGGACCGTCGTGATCCGCGCCTCCAGGCCGGACCGCCGACGTGCCGTCGACGGACGCGCCGTCGACGGACGCGCCGTCGGCCGACGGACCCTCCACCGTGCGGACGCCCACCGCCAGGCCGTCCACCGGACGGATCGTCAGCAGCACGTCGTCGTACAGCCGACGCAGCTCGTGCGCCAGCGGCTTCAGCCGCCCCGCCGAGTCGATCGCCGACCACGAGGAAACCGGCCACAGGTCGTTGAGCTGCCAGACCACGACACCGGTGTTGCGCGGCCAGTGCGTGCGCCAGTGCTCGACACCCGTCGCGATCGCCCGGGCCTGCTGCAGCTGCGTCAGGTAGAGCCACCGGTCGAGGTCCGCGGGGTCGACCTCGCCGAAGCGCGGCGCGATCCCCCGCGCGAGCTTCGCCATCCCGTCGGCCGCCTTCTGGTGGTGGACGACACCGGGTGAGTCGACGCGCAGCGGCTCGTCCGTCACGGCCTCGCGCAGCGTGCGCCAGGCCGGCGGCGCCTGCCACCCGAACTCCGACACGAAGCGCGGCACCGAGTCCCGGTAGTGGTCGTCGGACAGGCGGTTCCAGACGTCCCAGGAGTGGTGCGTCTCGTGGTCGACGTCGTTCGCGGGGAGCGACTCCGAGCCCGACCACGGCGACGCCACCGTGTAGAAGCGCGACGGGTCGACCGCGTCGACGATCGTCGGCAGCAGGTCGAGGTAGTAGTCGAGGCCCCACCCACGGTCACCGAGCGTCTCCGCCCAGCCGTCGACGTCGTGCAGCCAGATGTTCTCGTTGTTGCCGTTCCACACCACGAGCGAGGGGTGCCGCGCCAACCGGGCGACGTTGTCCCGCGCCTCGGCGACGACCTCGCTCCGGATCGGTTCGATCTCGGGGTACGCGGAGCAGGCGAACGCGAAGTCCTGCCACACGAGCAGGCCGAGTTCGTCGCAGACCTCGTAGAAGTCGCCGGACTCGTAGACGCCGCCGCCCCACACCCGCACCAGGTTCGTGCCGAGCTCGGCGGCCACACGGAGTCGAGCGGACACCCGGGCACGGTCGACGCGGGACACGATGACGTCGTCGGGGATCCAGTTCACACCGCGCACGTCGATCGGTGTGCCGTTGACCACGATCGTGAAGGGCTTGCCGACCGCGTCGTCGGCGGTGTCGATGCGCGCCGACCGGAAGCCGGTCCGCGACGTCCGGCGGTCGAGCACCTCGCCGTCCACGGTCTGCAGCTCGACGGTCACGTCGTACAGGTGCTGGTCGCCGTACCCGCGCGGCCACCAGCGCTGGACCTCGGGCACGCGCACGGTGACGACGACCTCGTCGTCCTTCGGCGTCAGCTGCGCCCGGGAGCGCTGCCGGGTGGTGCCGCCGTCCGCGGTCGCTCCGCTCACGGTGACGACGAGCACGAGGTCGTCGTCCTCGCCGTCCTGGTCGAGGTCGTTCATGCCGGAGCGCTCGACCGCGACGTGGGCGTCGAGCACGCCCTCGCCCGCGTCGACGTCGACGAGGGGCTTCACCTCGGCGAGCCGCGCCGTCGACCAGCGCTCGATCGCGACCGGACGCCAGGGACCGCTCGTGACCGCGGTCAGCCCCCAGTCCCAGCCGAAGTTCGACGCCGTCTTGCGCACGTAGGGGAAGGGCTCGTCGTACGGGCCGGGCATCGCACCGGCCTTGGCGGCGACGCGGCCGGCCTCGCGGTACGGCGACTCGAACAGGATCTCGAGCTCCCGCTCCCCCGCGGTCCCCGGCAGGTCGTTGAGGTCGAAGCGGTAGCGCCGGTGCATGTTGCGGGTCGAGCCGACGACCACCCCGTCCAGGCTCAGTTCGGCGACGGTGTCGAGGCCCTCGCACACCAGGTCGACGCGCTCGGCGCCGCGCGGAGCGACGTCGACGGTGCGGCGGTACGTCCAGTCCGCGCGGCCGACCCACTTCGCGGCCTCCTCGTTCCGGTCGAACGTCGGGTCCGGCAGCAGTCCCTCGCGCTCCAGGTCGGTGTGCACCTGCCCCGGGACCGTGGCCCGGATCGAGCGACCGGCGATGTCGGCGGGTGCGCCCTCCGGGAGCTGCTCCCCCGAGATCGCCACGGTCCAGTCGTCGCGGAGTTCCTCGCGCTCGAGGGTCATGCGGGTCCTTTGCTGGGCGGACGGGACGGGCGGACGGGCCGCCGGACAGGTCCTGTCCCGCGGTCCTGACACCGGCCGGCGGTCGTGCCCGTGGCCGGTGGACCGGACGGGAGGCACGGCACCGGTCGCCCAGGCGTCGTCGCGTCCACGCGCGCGGACGACGGGCGCCGCGCGCGGGGGTGCTCGGGAATGCTAGTACGGGCACCTCGCCGGCACCTCCCCGACGGTCCGGGGACCGCGGTCGCGAACCGGGCCGCGAGGCGGCGTGCCGGTCTGGCCGGCCGCGCCGGCCGGACCGCGCCCCGCC
>NZ_MCIG01000042.1 GCF_001705035.1 Curtobacterium sp. UCD-KPL2560
GACCCACCCCGCCGGGCCGCCCCCGGTCCACGATCCCGTCCGCGTGCTCGACGAGCCACTCCATGAGCGGGACGAGGCGCTCGGCGAGCTCGTGCCCGGACTCCGTCAGCGAGTAGTCCACCCGCGGCGGCACCGTGGGCTGTGCCTCGCGGTGCACGATGCCGTCGTGCTCGAGGGTCCGGAGCGTCGAGGCGAGCATCTTCTCGCTGACGCCCTCGATCGTCCGGCGCAGCTCACCCCAGCGCACGGGACCGTCCCGCAGCGCGAGCAGGACGAGGACGCCCCACCGGCTCGTCACGTGGCTGAGCACCACTCGCGTCGGACACGCCGCGGGGAACCGGACCGGTTCGTCCGCGGAGGTGTCGATCGATCCGTCAGGGGCCACGATTCCGACGTCCATGTCAGTACCGTACGGAGAAGTGCGTCCTTCCGACCAGTGGACGCCCGACCTACCGTCGTCGCCATGCAGCCCACGACGAAGCACCCCACCCGCCGCCGCGCCGCCCTCGTGAGCGGTACGGCCCTGGTCACCGGCGCCCTGCTCGCCGGACTCAGCGCCCCCGTCACCGCCAGCGCGAGCGCGGCAGCCGGCACCGCGACCGCAACCGCCGCCACGAACACCGTCGCCGACGGCGGGACCACCGCCTCGCGGTACGACACCGCGACCGAGCACCGCAACCGCTGCGCCGTCCGTACGCTCCTGACGCGGACCTTCGCGGACCCGACCAGCCCGGCCGCACGGCGCCTGGCGCAGGCGCTCGTCGCCCCGGACGCGGTCACGCACGCGAGCGGGGCTGCTGCCGGGCCCGCCGGTGTCCTGGCCGAGTTCGCCGCCGACCGCACCCGCGTCCCCGGCGCCCAGGCCGTCGTGAAGCACATCGCCGCCGACGGCGACCTGGTCGCCGTGCACTGGCAGGTCGCCCCAGACGTCCGTGACGAGCGTCGCGGAGACGCCGCGGTCGACCTGTTCCGACTGCGCGACGGCCGGGTCGTCGAGCACTGGTCCCTCGACCAGCCGATCGCCACCGGCACCCCGGCGAGCGGCAACACGAACACCATGTTCAGCGACCTGTACCGCCCCGCGCGGCCGACCCCGGCGCCGTCCGAGCGCCAGGAGGAGCGCAACCGCACCTTCGCGGTGTCCGCCTACGACACCCTGTTCCGCGACCACGACGTGTCCGTGCTCGACCGCGACTTCGACCCCGCGTACCTGCAGCACAACCCCGTCGCGCCGAACGGCACCGCCGCACTGAAGCAGCTGTTCGGCAGCGGCGCGCAGTTCCCCGCGCAGCAGTCCGTCATCTCACTCGCGGACGGTGACATCGTGTGGACGTTCTCGCAGCCGGTCGGCGCGGCACCGGACGCCCCGCTGCTCGCGGCCGACCTGTTCCGCGTCGACGGCGGCCTGATCCGCGAGCACTGGGACGTCGTCCCGACGAGCTGAGCGGTCGCCCCGGCGGCCCGTCCACGCACGCGCGACGCGCGACCGAGTGGCCGGGCCGCCGGGTGGCCGGGTTCTGATCGAACGGGCGCGCGGTGGGTCGGTCGGGCGGCCGGGCGGCGGCGGCCCCTGTCCGGGGACGCGCTCGGGCGGCGGTGGGAGGATGGCGACGATGCACACGAAGTTCGCGGTGGTCGGCGACAGCTTCGCCGAAGGGGTCGGCGACGACTGGTCCGACGGTTCGCCCCGAGGGTGGGCCGACCTCGTCGCCGGAGGGCTCGCGGCAGCCACCGACGAGCAGGTGACCTACGCGAACCTCGCCGTCCGCGGCAAGCTCCTCACGCCCATCCTCGACGAACAGCTCCCGGCAGCACTGCGCCTCGCGCCGGACCTGCTCAGCATCAGCGGCGGCAACAACGACATCATCCGCCCGAAGGTGTCGATCGCCGCGAACGCGGGACGGATCGCGGCCGGCCTGGACGCCGCCGTGGCCGCGGGAGCCGACGTCCTCTTCGTCACGGTCGCCGACATGACCCAGCACCTCCCCCTCGGACGGCTCATCCGCCGACGAGGCGACGAGTACGCGGACCACATCCGCAGCTGGGCGGACCGACCGCACGTCACCGTCGTGGACAACTGGTCGGACCCGGTCTTCCACGACATCGCGCTGTGGGCACCGGACCGCCTCCACCTGAACACACTCGGGCACCGGCGGGTCGCGGCCAACGTCCTCGCGGCGCTCGGCGTCGACGTCCCGGACTGGGACGACACGACGACGCTCGCGGCGCGCGCGTCCACGATCGAACACCTCCGCGTCCACGTCCTCCCCTGGGTCGGCCGGCGCCTGACCGGACGGTCGTCCGGCGACGGACGCGAACCGAAGAGCGCGACGCTCGGTCCGGTCCGGCGGTAGCGGGCGGCCTGGAGGCGCGACCCACCTGACCGACGCAGGCCGCGCCTCCTGCCGGGTCACCGCACCCGCGCAACCCACCTGACCGACGCAAGCCGCGCCTCCAGGCCGGTCACCGCACTCGCGCGACCCGCCTGACGGACGCAGGTCGCGCCTCCAGGCCGGTCGTCACCCGGCCTGCGGACGCAGGCCGGACCACCGGGCCTAGCCCAGCGGCTCCACCCCGTAGCTGACGACCACCGCGCGCAGTTCGTCCAGGTACGTCTGCGCCTGCACGGTGAGCGGCACCGACGCGTGCGCGATCCACCCGATCTCGATGCGCTCGTCGACGTCGAGCGGGATCGCGACGATCTCCGGGTCCAGGTCGTCGCTGATCAGCCCCGTCGAGATCGTGTACCCGCCGAGGCCGATCATGAGGTTGAAGATCGTCGCCCGGTCCGCGACGCGGATCTCGCGCTTGCTCGACATCGTCGACAGGATCTCCTCCGCCAGGTAGAAGGAGTTGTTGGCGCCCTGGTCGAAGGTCAAGCGGGGCAGGTCGGCGAGGTCGTCGAGCGTGGCCCGTTCCTGCGACGCGAGCGGGTTGCGCCGCGCGACGAAGATGTGCGGCTGCGCGACGAACAGCGGTGTGAACACGACCCCGGCGTCCCGCATGAGCTTGCCGAGCACCTGCCGGTTGAAGTCGTTGCGGTACAGGATACCGACCTCGCTCCGCAGGGTGCGGACGTCCTCGATGATGTCCCACGTGCGGGTCTCCCGGAGCGAGAACTCGTACTCGTCCGCGGCCGCCGCCTCGACCATGCGGACGAAGGCCTCCACGGCGAACGAGTAGTGCTGCGCGGAGACCCCGAGCAGCCGCCGCGAGGCCTGCCGTCCGACGTAGCGCTGCTCGAGCAGGGAGACCTGTTCGACGACCTGCCGGGCGTACCCGAGGAACTCGACGCCGTCGACGGTGAGCACCACGCCCCGGGCCGACCGGGTGAACAGGGGGCGCCCGATCCGCGTCTCGAGGTCCTTCATCGCTGCGGACATCGTCGGCTGCGACACGTAGAGCAGGTCGGCGGCCGCGCTGATCGAGCCCTCCGAGGCGACCTCGATGAAGTACCGCAGCTGCTGCAGGGTGATGTCGTTCGCGACCCGAGCCATAGGCCGAGGCTATAGCAGCGCATAGCGTCTCGGTATTACCTGATGACTCCGCTCCGCCGTCATGATCGAGGGACACCTTCCCAGTGCCCTCGGGCGCACGACGTACGGAATGCCGAGCATGGCGAACGACCTCACCTTCAGCATCACCCGGACCCGCTTCGACGAGGACTACTCCCCCGCCGACAGCTCCCGGCTGACCACGAACTTCGCCAACCTGGCACGCGGCGAACACCGGCAGCAGAACCTCCGCAGCGCCCTCGCGATGATCGACCGCCGCGCGAACGACCTGGCGTCGTCGGACGGTGACGTCACCGACCGCTTCCACGTCGAGCTCGACATCGTCTCGGTCACCGCGCACTTCGTCGACGACGGTGCCGCCGTCGCGTTCCCGCTGCTCGAGATGCTCGACGTCACGATCGTCGACCAGCAGACCGGCGAGCGGCACCAGGGCATCCTCGGCAACAACTTCTCGTCGTACCTGCGCGACTACGACTTCGCCGTGCTGCTGCCGACCCTCGACAAGACCGTCGGCCTGCCCGACGACTTCGGCCACCTGCACGGCCAGCTCTTCCAGCGCTTCGTGGAGTCCGACGCCTTCCGCGCCGAGTTCCACGCCGAGCCCGTCGTCTGCATCAGCGTCTCCACGAGCCAGACCTACCGGCAGACCGGCACCGTGCACCCGGTGCTCGGCGCCGAGTACGCGCACGAGCACTCCTCCCTGACCGACGACTACTTCGGCCGGATGGGCATGCAGGTCCGCTACTTCATGCCCCCGGGCGGCAAGGCCCCGCTCGCGTTCTACACGCGCGGCGACCTGCTGCACGACCACTCCGACCTGCAGCTCGTCGGCACGATCGCCACGATGGAGACCTTCCAGAAGATCTACCGCCCGGAGATCTACAACGCGAACACGGTCGCCCCGAGCACCTACCGCCCGACCCTGGAGCACACCGACTTCACGCGGCCCGACGTGACCTACGACCGCGAGGAGCGGAGCCGCCTCGCCGTGACGCAGGGCCGCTACACCGAGGAGCACCTCGTGCAGCCGCACCGATCGTTCCTCGAGCGCATCGCCGCCGACGCCGCCGTCCCGACCCACTGAGAACCTGGACCGACATGAGCACCCTCCTCCCCACCTCCATCGTCGGCAGCCTGCCGAAGCCGTCCTGGCTCGCCGAGCCCGAGAAGCTCTGGTCGCCCTGGCTGCTCGACGGCGCAGCCCTGGCCGAGGGCAAGCAGGACGCCCTGCGCATCGCCGTCCACGAGCAGGAGCGCGCACGGCTCGACATCGTCAGCGACGGCGAGCAGACCCGGCAGCACTTCGTCACGACGTTCATCGAGCACCTCGACGGCATCGACCAGGAGCGCAAGGAGACCGTCCGGATCCGCGACCGCTACGACGCCGCCGTGCCCACGGTCGTCGGCGCCGTCAGCCGCCCCGCGCCGGTGTTCGTCGAGGACGCGAAGTTCCTCCGCGCCCAGACCGACCGTCCGATCAAGTGGGCGCTCCCCGGCCCGATGACGATGATCGACACCCTGTCGGACCAGCACTACAAGAGCCGCGAGAAGCTCGCGTGGGAGTTCGCCACGATCCTCAACCAGGAGGCGCGGGAGCTCCAGGACGCCGGCGTCGACGTCATCCAGTTCGACGAGCCCGCCTTCACGGTGTTCCACGACGAGGTGCAGGACTGGGGCGTCGCCGCACTCGAACGTGCCGCCGAGGGTCTGCGCGCCGAGACCGCCGTGCACATCTGCTACGGCTACGGCATCGAGGCGAACAACCGGTGGAAGGAGACCCTCGGCGCCGAGTGGCGGCAGTACGAGCAGTCCTTCCCGCTCCTGCAGCAGTCCTCGATCGACATCGTCTCGCTCGAGTGCATCCACTCCCACGTCCCCCTCGAACTCGTCGAGCTGATCCGCGGCAAGAAGGTCATGCTCGGCGCGGTCGACGTCGCCACCGAGACCGTCGAGACCCCGGACGAGGTCGCCGAGGTGCTGCGGCGGGCGCTCGAGTTCGTCGACGCGGACAAGCTCATCCCGAGCTCGAACTGCGGGATGGCGCCGCTGGCGCGGGACGCGGCGCTCGGCAAGCTCAGCGCGCTGTCCGCTGGGGCGGACATCGTGCGCGCCGAGCTCGCTCGCGTGGCGGTGCCGGCAGGGCGCTAGCGCGGCGTCGCGGCGGCCGAATGGCGCTCAGGTCCCGCCTGGAGGCTCGGGTCGCTTTCGCGGCAGAGGTCGCGTCGGCCGAGACGACGTTCCAGCAGATCGACACGTCCGTGCCAGCATGCTTCCATGCGACCCTGGCGGAACCGAAAGCCCCCCGCACCGCATCCCGAGGAGATCGATCCCCGAGTCCCGAAGCTCGCGGACTGGGGCCGGAACGGCATCATCGGGACGATCGGCTCGGGGCCTGCGGCCGGCTCGACGGTCGTGGCTCATCCACACTGGACCGCGGCCGGCTTCGACTGGTACGAGGTGGAGGTGTGGGACGGCCCCGAGGAGATCGAGTGGTTCACGGACGATCGGGTCCCCGGCCAGGAAGGTGGCCTCATCGACGCGCTCACCCGAGAGGTCGATGTGCTCTGGTGGACCGACAGTGAGCGCATCGACGCCTTGTGGGCGACGCACTGGGACCGCACCTGAGCGACGAACCGACGACGAGCACGGCCTGACACAATCGGGTCAGACGCGGGGCGTTGACCACGTGGCCTGGTCGCAGCCCGGACCGGAGGCACGGCTCGGTTGCTGCGATCAGGTCGCCGTGGTCACTCCTGGCCGTCGAGGCTCATCTCGTCGAAGTCGCCCGGGACACACAGCGAGCTGCCGTCGATCGTGTATCCACGGGGATCAGCGCGGAAGTCCGAGGAACTCACCGGCCCACCCCGACCACGGACGCCGAGGATCGGGTCCTCGCCGCCGGTCTGGTACCGCTCGGTCGTGACCCCGAGGTCCTTCCAGTGCTGCTCCACCGCCTCGACGTCGGCCTTCTGGTCAGCGCTCGCAGCGCGCACCTCGGCGTAGACGTACTGGACGCCACCCTGCCCCACGCCGAGATCACACTTCCCGAGTCCGGGGCCGTCGCTGGTCTACCAGCCGTCCCCGACCACGTCGGTCGAGCCCTCGACGAACGTGACGACGGACTGCTTCGCCTGGTCCGGACTCTTCCCGATCCCGGCGCTGCAGCCAGCGAGGACGACCACTGCGAGCAGCCCGGCTGCGGTCACTCGGAGGACGGTGACGGCCCTCCACCGAGTGGGTCCCACGCGGGAGTTGCTCACTGACCGGTCGGCGTCCGCGAGGCGCGCCCTCGTCCGGCGATCAGCGCTGCCGGACACGATCGCTCCACTCCGGGAACGGCTCCGAGACACCCGGCTCGGATGCATCGGGGAAGTCGGCCGGGTCGCGCAGTGCGATCGCCTCGATGAGTTCCGGAGCATCGCGTGCCCAGAACGCCTCGCTGTACACCCCGAGCGAGTACTGCCCGTTCGGCCGCACGGTCCAGGTCACCCACCATCCGTCGCCGGTGTCGGCCCGGACCTCGTGATCCGTGCCGATCTTCGCGCCGCTGGAGCGCCACCCCTCTTCGTCGAAGTAGCGCTGCATCGGTTCGAGGTCCTCCGCCGCGCCGGTCGCACCCTTCGGCTCGATGATCCGCACGGCTCGGAACGCGTAGGAGTTCTCCCTGGTCGCACCCTCCGGCGCCGTGCCGAACGCGTCGTCGCCTGCGGGCAGGGGACGGACGTCTCCGCCGTTCCAGTACCACGTGCCGTCCGAGACCTGTCGTTGTGCGGCTGCGAGCACGGCCTGCCCGTGCTCGTACCGCTCGCCAGCCAGCTCGAACTCGTCCCGCAACGAGCGGTCGGCTCCCTGCGCCTGCGTCGTGCCCGCTGCGTCTCGCGCGTCCTGCCCGGGCACGCAGCCTGCGCCGCCCGAGGCGCATCCGGTCGTCGCGAGCACCGTTGCCGCGAGCACGGTCACGATCGCGCCGCGCAGTCGCGGACGGGAGGGGTGAGCCCGCAGGCCCCCGGAAGTTCCCCCGACGGCAGCGACGCGGACGTCGGTCACCCCGTCATCGAACACAGTCGTCACGCACACCCCCGTGTGGTTCGCAAGCTGGTGTCCGACACTACCCAACGACCGACGGACCCGACCCGCGCGGTGCTCCCGCCGGATGCGCGCCTCCAGACCCGGACTGGAGGCCCGGCAGCCGTCCGCCCCGCCGGTCACGTCGCTGCGCCGTCACCTCGGCCGGCCGTGACCTTCAGTCCCAGGGACCGTCTGCGGTCCCGAGGTGCTCCTCGCCGAGTGGTGTGATCGGCAGGGCCGCGAGGCTCGCGATCCCCACCTGCAGGAGCGCAGCGCGCGACGTCCCGACGCGCCCGATCGCGCCCATCCCCTCGATCACCGCGCAGAAGTAGGTGCCGAGCGCCTCCGCGTCGGCGTCGGCCTCGACCTCGCCGGCCGCCTGCGCGTCGACGATGCAGGCCGTGTAGCCCGCGCGGATGGTGTCGAAGGCCTCGGAGACGGTCGCGGCGACCTCCTGATCGCGGGCCGACAGCTCCACCGCCGCACGGAGCAGCAGTGACGGTGCCCCCTGCGCCGCCCCGTGCTCGACCGCCACCGACACCAGCTGCGTCCGGATCCGCGCGATCGGGTGCTCCGCGCTCCGGAGGACGGACTGCACGACCTCGACGGCCTCGGCGGTGTCGCTCAGGAAGGCGCGCATGAACAGCTCCTTCTTGCCCCCGAACGTGTTGTACAGACTCTGCCGCCCGAGCCCGGTCGCCGCCAGCAGGTCGTCGAGGGACGTGCCGTCGAACCCGGACGCCGCGAAGGCGCGCCGGGCGCGCTCGACCACCTCGGCCTCGTCGAACTTGCGCGGTCGGGGCATGTCGACTCCTCGGAACTCGTTGTTGACTGATCAGTCAAGCACGGCGTACCGTTCTGGACCAAGCAGTCAACAACAACCCCAGGAGGTCACCATGGTCGGAGTACTGCAGGACAAGACCGCACTCGTCACCGGCGGGACGTCGGGCATCGGACTCGCGGTCGTGCGCCGCTTCGTCGACGAAGGCGCGCACGTCTTCGTCACCGGTCGCCGGCAGGAGGCACTCGACGCCCTGCGCGACGAGTTCGGCGACGCGGTCACGCCGATCCGCGCCGACGCTGCCGAGCCGGACGACATCGCGGAGGTCTTCGCCGCGGTCGCCGAGCGCGGTCGCGACCTGGACGCCGTGCACGCGAACGCCGGTGGTGGGGAGTTCAAGTCGCTCGACGCCGTCACCGCCGAGGACTTCGAGGCGACGTTCGGCACCAACGTCCGCGGGACCACCCTCACCGTGCAGGGCGCCCTGCCGTTCCTGCACGAGGGCTCGGCCGTCGTCGTCACCGGATCGACGGCGGCATCGGGCACGGAGCCGTCGTTCGGCCTGTACGGGGCGTCGAAGGCCGCGATCGCGGCGCTGACCCGCACGTGGGCGGCCGAGCTCGCGCCGCGCGGCGTCCGGATCAACACCGTCGTCCCCGGCCCCACGGAGACACCTGGTCTCGCCGGCCTCGCCCCGGGCAACCCGGACGCGCTCCTCGAGCAGATGGCGAGCGGGCTCCCGTTCGGCCGGCTCCTGCGCCCGGAGGAGGTCGCCGCCACGGTGCTCTTCCTCGTGTCCGACCAGAGCTCGGGGATGACCGGCAGCGAGCTCCTCGTCGACGGCGGCAGCAGCATCGCCTGATCCGGCCGACCTGTCCGGTCTCCCCCTCCTGCGCCCGCCGCGCACGGCTCCTCCGGTGGCGGCGGGCGCAGGATGGCGGGGTGACCACCCCCACCCGAGCCGCCGGCCTCGACGCCCTGCACACGTTCGTCCCGCACGCCGGGGCCGACTACCGTCGCGACCGCAACCTCGACACGGGTCCCGGGCGGACCAACGTCTCCGGTCTGTCGCCGTACATCCGGCACCGGCTCGTCACCGAGCAGGAGGTCGTCGACGCCGTGCTCGAACGGCACAGCCTGCACGCCGCGGAGAAGTTCGTGCAGGAGGTCTTCTGGCGCACCTACTGGAAGGGATGGCTCGAACAGCGCCCCGAGGTCTGGCGCCGCTACCGTGCCAAGGTCGCCGACCTGCTCGCCGGGGACCTGCCCGCCCACTACGAGGACGTGGTCTCCGGACGGTCCGGCATCGACGCGATGGACGCGTGGGCCGCGGAGCTCGTCGAGACCGGGTACCTCCACAACCACACGCGGATGTGGTTCGCGAGCATCTGGGTCTTCACCCTCGAGCTGCCGTGGCAACTCGGCGCCGACTTCTTCCACCGCCACCTCCTCGACGGCGACGCCGCCTCCAACACCCTGTCGTGGCGGTGGGTGGCCGGGCTCCAGACCCGGGGGAAGGCCTACCTGGCGACCACCGAGAACATCGCTCGGTACACCGACGGCCGCTTCGCCCCGACCGGGCTCGCCACCGAGGCGCGCGCGCTCGACGAGGAGGCCTTCCCGCCCGCGGTCCCGGTCGCGTCCGACGACGTCGAGGGCCAGCCAGGCGAACGCGTCGGGTTGCTGCTGCACGAGGAGGACCTCGAGCCCGAGAGCCTGCTCGCCGAGCACCCGTCCCTCGCCGGGTCGTTCCGGGCGACCGCTGTCGCCGCCGACCCCCGTCACCGTTCACCCGTCGCGGTGTCACCCGCGGTCGTGGCCTTCACCACCGGCGCGGCAGCGGACGCGGCGTCACGGACGACCGACGCAGCAGGTCGTCCCGCGACGGGGCTCGACTCGCTCGAGCCCTCCGCCGTGCTCGACTGGGCAGCCGCCGAGGACTTCGACTCGATCGTCGTCCCGTACGCGCCCGTCGGCCCCGTCCGGGAGCGACTCGACCTCCTGCGCGCCCACCTCGCCGCGGAGGGCATCACGCTCGTCACCGTCCGCCGACGCTGGGACGGCCGCGCGTGGCCGTACGCGTCGCGCGGCTTCTTCCCGTTCCGCGAGCGGATCCCCGGGCTCGTTCGTCAGCGCTAGCGTCCGCCGAGCCCCGGCACCGTCCGCCGCGTCCCGTCCGGCAGGTGGTTGCTCTGCCGACCGGCCTGGAGGCGCGGCTCACCTCCGTCCCGCAGGTCACGTCCGCAGGTTGCAGCAATGGACCGCCGCGGATGCATGCCTGAGGTGCAGATACACCACGTTTGATCTTTCTCCGTCGGTCGGGCACGATGCTCGCACCGTGGCGAGGGCCGCCGGGGTCGAAAGGGAGGTCATGATCGTCGTAAACGCGCGGACCCGCGCCCTCGTGATCGTCAGCGGAGTGATGGCAGCAGTGGGCGCCTTCGCGTTGTTCGGTACCGCGCCAGCGGGCATGGTGGCGTTCGGGACGTTGTGGTTCGCCGCGGCCTCTCCCGGTGCCGACGACTCGATCGCCGTCGATCTCCGCGGCGCTCGCGTCGACCCGCGTGATGTTCGTCGGTACCGCGAGGACCATCCGGGCACGACGATCATCGAGGCCGCGTCGGCGATCGCTCGACGCTGAGCCATGGTGGCTCCGCCGATTTCGACGGCGGAGCCACCACATCCTGGTCGTAGCCGTTCAGCACCATGAGACGCTCCGCCGCGAAGCGCCAGGCGCGGGGCGTTGACTACGTCCATGATCACCAAGGACAGGATCCACGAGGTCGAGAACGCCACCGTCCGGGACCGCGACGGCGCATCGGTCGGCAAGGTCGCGCAGGTGTTCCCCTCCGCGGAGGACGGCAGCGCTGCGTTCGTCAGCGTCGCAACCGGGCTCTTCGGGAGTCACACGGCTCTCGTCCCCGTCGAGGACGCCAGCTTCGACGGCACGGACCTGCACGTCGGCTACACGAAGCGTGCGATCAAGGACGCGCCCTCCCCCGGCGCCGGGAACATCCTGCCCCTCGCCGACGAGAACGCCGCCCGCAAGCACTTCGGGCTCTCCCCGGCCGGCAAGGCGACCGGCGACATGGGCGACCCGCACGAGAACCTCGACCAGGCCGGCACCGGCCCGGCCGGCGCGGACGACACCGAGGGCGCGGGCACGACGCCACCGGCGTGAGCCGAGCGGCCACCCCTCCCATGCGCGCCTGAAACATTGCCGTTCTTCGACTCGTACTCTACCGCGGCTGACATGCTCGGAGTGCTGGTGTTCGCGATGACGCTCGAAGTCGGCGGAGCGGCCCTCATCACGTGGCTGACCTGGAGAGCGGCCAACGGATCGTTGCCGCGGAACAGGCTCGCTGGTGTACGAACGTCGATCACGCTGTCGAGCGACGAGGCGTGGCGGCTCGGCCATCGTGCAGCACTGCGACCGACGATCATCTCCGCGATCGCCACCGTGACGTGGGCAGCGATCAGCATCAGCGTCGAACCACTCCGCACACCGGCCGCCGTGCTCGTCGCCGCGGGCCTCCTGGTCGGCGGGGCGCTCCTGTCCATCCCGGCCGCCCACCGCGCCGTCCGCCGGTCGTCGCAGGCGTCGTAGGGCTGCGACGCGCTGCAGGGCCGGGCACCGTCCCGGGCACGAGCTCCGTCGGTCGATCCGCGATCGAACAGCTCACTCGACCCGCATGCGCGAGACCACGAGACCTGGGACCTGGGACTGCGAGGATCACACCGTGCCACTGCGTTCCCTCGACGAGCTCGACGATGCGACGTTCGACGTCACCGCCGCACGGGCCGTCGACGGACGGTTCGTCCTGAACGGTTCGGTCGTCGAGCACGACACGAGCGCCGGAACGGTTCTCCTGCCTGTCACGCTGACCGTGCCCGACGCGGTGGACGTCGTCGTCGATCACGTCCATGGGACGGGCGACCTCGTCCTCGAAGCCATCGACGTGACCTCGACGACAGTGACGCTCCGAGGCGTCATCCCGTGCGAGGTAGCCGTGACCACGTCCGTCCAGAGTCAGGTGCTGCTCGATGTCGGCACGACGCTCATCGCGGTCCGCCGTCGGTGGCGATGGCGGCCGTGGGACGGATCGACGCCGGTGATCCTCGACTTCCGCGCCGTGTCGAGACGCCTCCGGCAGCACGCCTGTGACGTGTGCCCACACCCGTGGGCCGAACACCCCACCGAACGGGATGCGAAGGGCGCGACCTGCGGTGAGTGCGACTACGAGCTCGAACACGGCGAACTTCCGCCGGGCACGCGGGTGTGCACCGCGCAGGTACCGCATCGACTCATCGAGCCAGAGTCGTCCCTCCGGTGACACGGAGCTCCAGGCCGCGATGCGCGGGGAACGCGATGGCGAACGAGAGCTTCCTGCACGCGATCTCGCCGGCGTCGTGATCGCCGAGGAGCGGCCGCCACGGGGCGAACGCGTTCCCGAGGAGCAGCACCGCAACCACGCTCGCCGCATTAGCGTCTTCCCATGAGCGAGTTCTTCATCGCAGGCAGCTGGCGCAACCGGGCGGCAGTGCTCGACGTCGTCGAAGCATTCGACCGCGCGGGGGCTTCGTCGTACTCCTTCGTGCGAGCGGAGTACGACGAAGAGGCCGCCGTCCTCGCGAATCCGGGAGGCGCAGACGACGCAGCTCTCGACTCGGCAGGGGTGCGGAAGCTCTTCGAACAAGACCTGGCGGAGCTCCGCGCGGCCGATCACTTCGTCCTCGTGCTGCCGGCCGGGGCTGCTGCACACATCGAAGCAGGCATCGCGTTCGGCCTCGGCAAGCGCTGCTGGGCCGTCGGTCCTGTCGATCGATCGGAGACCCTCTACCGGATCTTCGAGGGGATGCACGCTGACGCCGCGGACCTGGTCGGACAGCTCAGGGCGCTGCACGTCGTCCGGTAGCCGATCGGCGTTCGGCGGTCACATGACAAGGACGGAACCGGACGGTCTCGTGCACGTGCAGCGCGTACTCAGAGCGTCCGCGGGGTGAGGTCGCCGTCCTCGGTGTCGTACGTCGTGACCCGCCACGTCGGCTCGCGCCCGTCGACGACACGCGCCAGCTCGACCAGTCGTGAGCCGGGCCACTCCTCGCCCGAGGCCCGGACGGCGTCGCCACAGCTGGTGTCCGTCTCCGCGACCTCAGCCTCGGTCAGGGTGACCTCGCGTCTCCGCACGAGGCTGAGGTCCGCGGCGTCGACGAGCGCCTCGACACCGCTGGTCGGTTCCGCGTCGGACTCCCCCATGAAGTCCGTCCTCCCCGGATCGGTGCTGCGGATCCGCCAGACCCACTGCTCCGCCACGTACTCGAGGCGGAGCCCGACGACCGGACCGCCCACGGCCTCGGATTCGCCGGAGATGCCGTCGATCCAGTCGGAGGGCCACCGCACCGCACTCGGCACCGCGGCGCTCGGCCAGTCAGACCCCACCCCTCGGGGAGCTGGGGGAAACGTCGCACACCCGGCGAGCACGACGGCGACCGCGCTCAGCATGCTGGCGATGACCACAGATCGTCCGGATCGCACCACGTCCCCCTCGTGAGCAGCCCAGCGTAGACGAGCACCGGCGCGCCTGCCTCCGAGGACCCGCCCGGCATCAGCTTCGAAGCGCGCGAACGCCCCGCCAGCCGGAGCCAGCGGGGCGTCCCCACGAGTCAGAGCGGATCAGACCAGGATCAGAAGTCCCAGTCCTCGTCCTCCGTCACGACCGCCTTGCCGATGACGTACGACGAGCCCGACCCGGAGAAGAAGTCGTGGTTCTCGTCCGCGTTCGGCGACAGGGCCGACAGGATCGCCGGGTTCACGTCCGTCGTCTCCTTCGGGAACATCGGCTCGTATCCCAGGTTCATCAGCGCCTTGTTGGCGTTGTAGTGCAGGAACTTCTTGACGTCCTCGGTCAGCCCGACACCGTCGTAGAGGTCCTGCGTGTACTGCACCTCGTTCTCGTAGAGCTCGAACAGCAGGTTGAACGTGTAGTCCTTGATCTCCTGCTTGCGCTCCTCGGAAGCGCCCTCGAGGCCCTTCTGGAACTTGTAGCCGATGTAGTACCCGTGCACGGCCTCGTCGCGGATGATCAGGCGGATCAGGTCGGCGGTGTTGGTGAGCTTCGCGCGCGAGGACCAGTACATCGGCAGGTAGAAGCCGGAGTAGAACAGGAACGACTCGAGCAGCGTCGAGGCGACCTTGCGCTTCAGGGGGTCGTCACCGGTGTAGTAGTCGAGGACGATCTGGGCCTTCTTCTGCAGGTTCACGTTCTCGGTGGACCAGCGGAAGGCGTCGTCGATCTCGGGCGTCGAGGCGAGCGTCGAGAAGATCGACGAGTAGCTCTTCGCGTGCACCGACTCCATGAACGCGATGTTCGTGTAGACGGCCTCTTCGTGCGGGGTGATCGCGTCGGGGATCAGGCTGATCGCGCCGACGGTGCCCTGGATGGTGTCGAGCAGCGTCAGGCCGGTGAAGACCCGCATGGTGAGCTGCTGCTCCTCCGGCGTCAGCGTGTTCCACGACTGCACGTCGTTCGACAGCGGCACCTTCTCGGGCAGCCAGAAGTTGTTGACCAGCCGGTTCCAGACCTCGACGTCCTTGTCGTCCTGGATGCGGTTCCAGTTGATGGCACTGACCGCACTGATCAGCGGGATGGACTTGCCCGTTGCGTGGACCGGGTCGGTGAGGGTCATGGTCTCTTCCTGACTGTCGCTTGCCGTCGATGTGGGCGGGGCAGGCCTTCACCTGCCCCGCCTCCAGCGCTAGACGCGCTGGGTGATGGTGCCGTCGGGGTTTCGCCTTGCGCTTGCCGCGGTCACGAACTGACCTGAGCTAGCGGAACGATTCACCGTGCGGGAGTTGCCGGTACCACTACCCACACGCTCCGTTGTCGTCTTCGACGGCCAACGAGCGGCGGCAGCGGCGCTAACGAAGCGACCGCTTGCGGCACTTCGGTTGACGCTCTTGCCCACTGTCTTCACCTCCTCTCGGGACTGGTTCAGCCCCGAGAGCCTGGCCCAGACGGCCAGTTCGACTCATGTACAGTAGACGCTCCAGCTCTCAGTTGGAGTCCCTACTAAAGGGGCTGTTCAGGACCAGGTTTTCGCGAACCTGGTCCTGAGCTCTTTATGGACTTGTGCGAATCTGGAGACGCAGGGCGGTGTCAGCACCGCGCCTCCAGGATGTGGGCAGTCGCGTCAGCGACCGACCGCTACAGCATGCAGCTGACGCAGCCCTCGACCTCGGTGCCCTCGAGGGCGAGCTGGCGCAGACGGATGTAGTAGATCGTCTTGATGCCCTTGCGCCATGCGTAGATCTGGGCCTTGTTGATGTCGCGCGTGGTGGCGGTGTCCTTGAAGAACAGCGTCAGCGACAGCCCCTGGTCGACGTGCTGCGTGGCCGCGGCGTACGTGTCGATGATCTTCTCGGCACCGATCTCGTATGCGTCCTGGTAGTAGTCCAGGTTGTCGTTCGTCATGAACGGCGCCGGGTAGTAGACGCGACCGAGCTTGCCTTCCTTGCGGATCTCGATCTTCGACGCGATCGGGTGGATCGACGACGTCGAGTGGTTGATGTACGAGATCGAACCGGTCGGCGGGACGGCCTGCAGGTTCTGGTTGTAGATGCCGTGCTCCTGGACGGACGCCTTCAGCGCCTTCCAGTCGTCCTGCGTCGGGATCGTGACGTTCGCCTTCGCGAAGAGCTCGCGGACGCGCTCGGTCGCCGGCACCCACGCCTGGTCGGTGTACTTGTCGAAGAACTCACCCGACGCGTACTTCGAGTCGCGGAAGCCGTCGAAGGTCTCCCCCGTCTCGATCGCGATGTTGTTCGAGGCGCGCAGGGCGTGGAACAGCACCGTGTAGAAGTAGATGTTCGTGAAGTCGATGCCCTCTTCGGAGCCGTAGTACACGCGCTCACGAGCGAGGTAGCCGTGCAGGTTCATCTGGCCGAGGCCGATGGCGTGCGACTTGTCGTTGCCGTCCTCGACCGAGCGCACCGAGGTGATGTGCGACATCTGCGAGACCGAGGTCAGACCGCGGATCGCGGTCTCGATGGTCTTGCCGAAGTCCGGCGAGTCCATCGTCAGCGCGATGTTCAGCGAGCCGAGGTTGCAGGAGATGTCCTTGCCGATCTCCTTGTACGAGAGGTCCTCGTTGAAGGTCGTGGGGGTGTTGACCTGCAGGATCTCGGAGCACAGGTTGGACATGTTGATCCGACCCTTGATCGGGTTGGCCTTGTTCACCGTGTCCTCGAACACGATGTACGGGTAGCCCGACTCGAACTGGATCTCGGCGATGGTCGTGAAGAAGTCACGCGCCTTGATCTTCGTCTTCTTGATGCGCGAGTCGTCGACCATCGCGCGGTAGTTCTCGGAGATCGGGACGTCGCCGAACGGGACGCCGTAGACCTTCTCGACGTCGTACGGCGAGAACAGGTACATGTCCTCGTTGTTCTTCGCGAGCTCGAACGTGATGTCCGGCACGACGACGCCGAGCGACAGCGTCTTGATGCGGATCTTCTCGTCGGCGTTCTCGCGCTTGGTGTCGAGGAACTTCATGATGTCGGGGTGGTGGGCCGACAGGTAGACGGCACCGGCACCCTGACGCGCACCGAGCTGGTTCGCGTACGAGAAGGAGTCCTCCAGCAGCTTCATCACGGGGATGATGCCCGAGGACTGGTTCTCGATCTGCTTGATCGGGGCGCCGGCCTCGCGGATGTTCGAGAGCAGCAGAGCCACGCCGCCGCCGCGCTTCGAGAGCTGCAGCGACGAGTTGATCCCGCGCGAGATCGACTCCATGTTGTCCTCGATGCGGAGGAGGAAGCAGGAGACGAGCTCGCCGCGCTGGGCCTTCGCGGTGTTGAGGAACGTCGGGGTCGCGGGCTGGAAGCGGCCGGCGATGATCTCCTCGACGAGGTCGATCGCGAGCTGCTCGTTGCCCTGCGCCAGGCCGAGGGCGGTCATGACGACGCGGTCCTCGAAGCGCTCGAGGTAACGCTTGCCGTCGAACGTCTTGAGCGTGTAGCTCGTGTAGTACTTGAACGCACCGAGGAACGTCTGGAACCGGAACTTCTTGGAGTACGCCAGGTCGTTGAGCTTCTGGATGAAGTCCATCGAGTACTGGTCGATCGTCGCCTGCTCGTAGTACTCGTTCTCGACCAGGTAGTCCAGCCGCTCCTTCAGGTTGTGGAAGAAGACGGTGTTCTGGTTGACGTGCTGCAGGAAGAACTGCTTGGCGGCCTCACGGTCCTTGTCGAACTGGATGTTCCCGTCCGCGTCGTAGAGGTTGAGCATCGCGTTGAGGGAGTGGTAGTCCATCCCCGTCTGCGGCGACGTCAGATCGACGTCTGCAACTGCTGCGTCCAAAATGCATCCAATCCTGAGTTGACCGCCTGCACGTCGTCAGGCGTTCCGAAGAGTTCGAAGCGGTACAAGACGGGGACGCCGCACTTCTGCGAGATGACGTCCCCTGCGAGCCCGTAGGCCTCGCCGAAGTTCGTGTTGCCCCCGACGATCACGCCGCGGATGAGCGAACGGTTGTGTTCGTCGTTGAGGAACTTGATGACCTGCTTGGGCACCGCGCCCTGCCCGTTGCCGCCGCCGTACGTCGGCAGGACGAGCACGTACGGCTCGTCCGCGTGCAGGAACGGGTCGCCCGGGTAGAGCGGGATGCGGTCCGCGTCACGGCCGAGCTTCTCGATGAAGCGTGCGGTGTACCCGGACACGCTCGAGAAGTAGACGAGGCGACTCATGTGCGCGCTCCTTGCGAGAGGTGCGGACAGCAGATCAGGAGGGGCCTGGCGGAGGCGGTGCGTGCCTCCAGGCCGGCGGAGCCGCGGGTCCCGTGACGGGACCCGCACGGCTCACGCGAGTTCGGCGCTGAGCGTCGCGATCTTGTCGGGACGGAAGCCCGACCAGTGGTCGTCGTCGGTCACGACGACGGGGGCCTGCATGTAGCCGAGCGACTTGACGTGCTCGAGCGCGGCCTCGTCGGCGGAGACGTCGAGCACCTCGTACTGGATGCCCTTGTTGTCGAGCGCGCGGTACGTCGCGGTGCACTGCACGCAGGACGGCTTGGTGTAGACGGTGACGGCCATGATCTCCCCTGGTTCTTGCTGGTTGTTCGTGCTGTGGAGTGGTGCTGGTGTCGGGTGCCACTGGCACCTGCGCAGACGTGTCCGGGAAGGGGCCGCTGCGGTGACTCCACACTACATCTAGTGGCTGGCCACGGCACCGACCACAAGAGGAAGTGTTACAGCCGTGTAGTTCTCCACAACGCCCTCCACAGTCTGTGGATTCCCGGGAGGCCCGTCGTTCCGCCAGTCTGCGGCGCACCACCGACACTTCCCCACACCGGTGGACGACCTCGATCCACAGGTGTGGAATCGGCGCGTCGGCGTGTCGCGGTGAGTCCTCCACAAGGGGTCTTCGAAGCGGCTCGTCCACAGCACCCCCGGACGGGTGTCAGCGGATTCCGTCCGGTCCGTACACTCGGACCGTGAGCGCCTACGGACCCCTGCTGAAGACCCCCGGAGTCGGCCGCGTCATCGCTGCGCAGCTCACCGCGCGCTTCCCGTTCGGCATGCTCTCCCTCGCCTACCTGCTGCACGTCGAGCACGTCTTCGGCTCGTACGGCGCCGCCGGACTCGTGCTCGCGACGACGAGCATCGGCCAGGCCATCGCCGGTCCGCTGACCAGTCGGTGGATGGGCAGCTGGGGCATGCGCCCGGTCCTCGTGCTGACGAGCATCGTCGCGCTCGCGAGCATGGTCGTCATCGCGTTCGTCCCGATGGCGCTCGGCGGGTACGTCGTCGTCGGGTTCCTCGGTGGCCTGGCGGTGCCGCCCGTGCAGCCGGCCGTGCGCACCATCTACCCCAAGATGGTGACCTCGTCGCAGCTCACACCGCTGTTCTCGCTCGACGCCAGCGCGCAGGAGCTCATCTGGGTCGCCGGCCCCGTCATCACGACCTTCGTCGCGACGCAGGTCGGGACCGTGCAGGCGATCGTCGTGGCGATGGTGTTCCTGGTCGTCGGCGGCGTGTGGTTCATCGCCTCCCCCGAACTCGGTCGCGTCCGGATCCCCCGTTCGAAGCGCGCGTTCGGCGTCGTGCTCAAGCGGCCCTCGGTCGTCGTCGCCACGCTGACCGGCCTGCTCCTCATCGGGGCGTGCTCGGCGGTCGAGGCGAGCGTCACCAGCGTCTTCGGCGAGGGCAGCCCGAACGCCGGCATCGTCCTCGCGGTCTTCGCGGTCGGCTCGCTCGCGGGCGGCCTGGCGCTCGGGCACCGACCGATCTCGCGCAACACCCTGTGGGCGCGCATGTGCATCGTGTTCGTCGGCCTCGCGCTCGCGGTCGGCGGCACGGACTTCTGGTGGCTGTGCCTCGCGCTCGTCATCGCCGGTGCCGGCATCGCCCCGGCCCTCGCGGTCATGTTCGGCTCGGTGTCCGCGACCGTGAAGTTCTCCGACACCGCCGAGGCGTACGGCTGGATGGGCACCGGGCAGCTCATCGGCGCCGCGGGCGGGTCGGCGGTGGCCGGCTTCCTCATCGACGCGAACGGCCCCACCGGCGGCATGTCCGTCGGCGCGGTGATGGCTGCCGCCGGGGTGGTCCTGCCGCTCGTCATGCGGCGGTGGCTCCCCGACCTGCGCGGACGCGACGCGAGCCCCCTGCCCGACACCGAGCCGGTCACGCTGCCGAGCTGACCGAGGCCGTCGGTGGGGCGGGTCCGGACGACACCACCCCGCCGACGTCCTGGGAGCGGCGGGCACCCAGCGCACGCGGCGCCGAGGTCAGACGCGCTCCGCCGAGGTCAGACCCGTTCCGCGTAGGCGACCGTGTTCAGCACGGACAACCGGACGAGCGTCGATCCGAGGTGCTTGCTGAACCGCAGGCCGTAGTCCCGCGTCGGGAAGCCGCCGACGTCGGGGAACCGGATCTCGAACGAGCCGTCGGCGGCGACCGGCGCCTGGGTCTGGTACCCGGCACCCGCTGCCGCCTCGACGAACTCCGGCTGGTACTTCGACACGACGCCGCGCACCACCACCTCGTCGCCCTGGATGATGCTCGTGGTGATCGACACGTGGCGGTCCACGAACGTCGGGCCCGTGGGCTCCGACGCCGACTGCACGCCTGCCGAGGCCACCGTCGACGGGGCGTCGTGCTGGGTCGCTGCGGTGGCCGGGGCGGCGGTCAACAGGGATGCGCCGAGTGCGAGGGCGACGCCGGTCGTCGCCGCGAGGCGAGCGGTCTTCTGCATGGTTGGTTCTCCTTCGAGGTGCCGGCCCGCCCCGGCGGCGGGCCGCGACGATGATGGCCGACCCAGCCTGTGTGTATTTCACATGGCATCGGTTGGGAGGCTCGTGGCGCGGCACGCGGTCACGGCAAGATGGGCGCATGGTCACCTCCATCCCCCTCCACGACGGCGCGACGATCCCCGCCGTGGGCTTCGGCGTGTACAAGGTCGACGACGCGGCGGCCGAGACGGCCGTCGCGACGGCCCTCGACGCCGGCTACCGGCACGTCGACACAGCCGAGATGTACGGCAACGAGGCCGGCGTCGGCAGGGCGGTGCGCGCCTCCGGCCTCGACCGTGACGACGTCTTCGTGACCACCAAGGTCTGGAACGACCACCAGGGCCGCGACGCCACCCTCCGCGCGTTCGACGCGAGCCTCGAGCGGCTCGGCCTGGACTCGGTCGACCTGTACCTCATCCACTGGCCGGCTGCCGCGAACGACCGCTACGTCGAGACGTGGCGGACGCTCGTCGAGCTGAGCGACCAGGGGCTGGCGCGCAGCGTCGGTGTCTCGAACTTCCAGGTGCCGCACCTGCAGCGGCTGCTCGACGAGACGGGCGAGGTGCCCGTCGTCAACCAGGTCGAACGGCACCCGTGGCTGCCGCAGCGCGAGTTGATGGCCTTCCACGAGGAGCACGGCATCGTCACCGAGGCGTGGTCGCCGCTCGGCCGCGGCCGGCTCGTCGACGAACCGGTCCTCACGCGCATCGCCGAGGCACACGGCGTGAGCGTCGCGCAGGTGCTCGTGCGGTGGAACGCGCAACAGGGCGTCGTCGTGCTGCCCAAGTCGGTCACCCCGGCACGCATCCGCTCGAACATCGATGTCGACGGCTTCGCCCTGACCGACGACGACCTGGCGGCGATCGCCACGCTCGAGTCCGGGCAGCGCACCGGGTCCCACCCCGACACCGTGTCCTGAGCGGCGGCGGGAGCGGGAGTGGGCCGGGCACCTCGGTCCGCTCGGCCTCTTCGCTCATCGCACCCGGCAGGGATACAGAGTACGGAATACTCGTCCGCGATCCTTGCTCGGCGGCCCGTGTGGGCCGCGGACAAGGAGAACGACGTGACACACACGACCACCGGCCGCCGCGCGCGAGTGGCCAGCCTGCTGCTCGGCACCGCCCTCGCCGGCACCGCCGTCCTGGCGACGTGCGACCTCGCGAGCGCGACGCAGCTGCAGTACCCCCACGACCCGAGCATCGTCACGGTGGACGGCCGCCCGGCAGCGGACACGAAGGACGGGACGGACGTGTTCCAGACCGACCGCTGGGACTCCTCGGTCGTCGTCGACGCGGACGAGGGTGCGCTGACGATCCGGGACGAGGAGACCGGCGACGTCGTCTGCAGCGTGCCGGACTACGTGTTCGGTGAACACGCTGGCTGCCCGGCCTTCGTCGGTCCGGGCTCCCACCGCCTGGTCGCCTCGATCACCACGGACGGGGAGACCCGCTCCTCGCGCCCGTTCGTGCTCGAGTCGTACGCCGAGGACATGCCCGACGACGGCGCCGAGCCCTCACCACTCTCGGTCGAGCGGACCGCACCCGGCACGACTCCCGGGACGACCGCGGTGACCTTCGGTGGCGCACCGGGCGACCGGTACGTCCTCCGTGACGACCAGGGCTACGAGCTCGCACGCGGGACGGTCGACCCGGCCGGTCACGTCGTCGCAGCGGTCCGCACATGGACGGAGCACGTGCACGTGCACGCGGAGACGCAGCGGTCGGGCCACCGCGTCGTGACCGACCTCGAGGTGGTTCCGGACGCCGCACCCGTCCCGACGACCACGCCGCTCGAGCTCGTCGAGACGACGCCGGGCGCCGCGGGCACGACCGTCGTCCTCCGCGGGACGCCGGGGACGTGGTACCTGCTGCAGCAGGCGAACTCGCCCCGCCGCACGCAGGGCACCGTCCCCGCTGACGGTCGCGTGGACTGGACCGTCCCGACCTCGCCGACGACCACGAGCGTGCACTGGGAAGCGCACGGCGACGACGGTGCGGTCCTGAACGGGTCGTTCGACGTCGCCGCGGCAGTCGACACCGGCGTCCCGACCACGCCGGTGGTCGCGATCCCGGCACCCGGCCCGACGGACCCGGGCTTCACCTTGCCCGTCGGCGACCAGGGCAGCGGCACCGGAGTCGGCGATGGCGCAGGCGTCGGCGCTGGAGGAGGTTCAGGCGCCGGTGCGGGTGCAGGCGCAGGCGCCGGTGCGGGTGCAGGCGCAGGCCCCGGTGCGGGTGCAGGCGAAGGCAGTGCGGGGCCGGGCAGCGGTGCCGGCCAGGGCGGTGGCGACCTCGTCGGCAAGCGGGTGGCGGCGGAACTGACCGCGATCAACCCGATCAGCCACGCCGGGACCCTGCGTGTGTCCGACCCGGACGCGCGGTACGGCTCGTACTCCGCCCGCGTCCTCGTCGACGGCAAGCAGGTGGCCTCCACCCGCATCTCCGCGACGCCGACGGACCGGACGATCGCTGACCTGGGCGCGAAGGGCGACCACACCCTGACCCTCGCGATCGGCGACCGCGTCGTCGCCACGGTGCCCTACACGGTGCCGGGCGCGGTCGTCGGAAGCGCGGCGACGGCCTGACCGCTGCGGCGCGGCACTCGATTTCCCTCGCACTCAGCATCATCAGCGGTTTGAAATACAACATTCCGCGATACTCGGTCGGCCCGTGCACGCGGGCTCGACAGAAGGAGTTCCATGACCATCCCCACCACCCGCCGACCGCACCGCGCTGCGGTCGTCCTGTTCGGTGCCGCTCTGACCTGCTCGGTGGCCGCGCCCCTGCTCGCGTCCCCCGCCGCGCACGCTGCCGCCGCGACGTCGGACCTCAGGGCCCCCTCCATCGCCCGCGTCGACGGCCGCACCCCAGTCGCGTACGACCACGAAGGTCGTCCGATCTACACGGTCGACACGCGATCGTTCGCCATCCGTGGCATCACCGATGCGGGCGAGCTGACGGTCCACGACACCGACGGCAACACCGTCTGCGAGACAGAGGTCTCCGGGCCGCGCGGCCTCTTCTCCTGCGACGTGACGGACCTCCCCGGCGGAGACCACGTCCTCGTCGCGACGGTCACCGATGCCGACGGCGCGACCGCCGACAGCGACGACTTCGTCGTCGAGTCCTACGCGCCCGAGGACGGCGGCCCGAGCGAGGGCGACGGCGGCACCGGCACCGAGCCCGTGGTCGCGACGCCGACTCCCGGCGTGGTCGACGCCGGCTTCACCCCCGAGGTGGGCGCTCCCCGACCCGACACCGTGACGGTCGTCGACACCGCCCCCGCCGCCCAGCTGGGCTACACCCGCGTGACGCTCGGCGGGACGCCCGGGGACACCGTCGACCTGTACCGCGACGGCGTGCGTTCGCTGCACGGCACGTTCGGCAACGACGGCCGACTGAGCGGTGACGTCTACCTGCCGCACGGCGAGACGAAGGCCTTCACCGCGATCATCCACCGCGGCGAGACCGAGCGGACCGAGTCGCTCGAGATCACCAGCGCGGCGACCGCGCCGCGGGAGGCGAAGCCCTTCGAGCTCGTCGAGACCGGGCTCGTCGACGGACAGACCCAGGTCGTCCTGCGCGGCGAGCCGGGCCTCCGCTGCGAGGTCCGCGCCTCCGGCATCAGCGGGAAGGAGTCGGGCACCGTGCCCGCAGACGGCCTGGTGTCGCTCCGCTACGAGCTCGCCGTCGGCAGCTCGACCCACCTGAGCACGCTCGTCTTCGGTGACACCGGCGTCGAGTCGGCAGGGTTCGACGTCGCGAGTGCGGCCCAGCCGGAGCCGGTGACGGCCGTGGAGGCCCCGGATGCCGTCGACGCCGGTTTCACCCCCGGCGTCGCCGACGAGGTCAGCGAGCCGACGCTGCAGGCGACCGTCGCCCAGACGAGCCCGTTCTTCGGCGGCTCGGCGACGGTGCGGCTCCACGACGCGAAGGTCGCCGACTCGGAGGACCTCGACGGCTACGGCTTCACGGTCTTCGTCGACGGTGTCGGCACGATCTTCGGGTCGATCAACGCCGCAGGGAACGGGACGCTCAACCTGCGCAACCTCGGCCAGGGCGAGCACTCGGTCGAGCTGCGCGACGACAGCGGCGCGGTCCTCACCTCCTTCGTCGTCACCATCTGACGTCCTCCGGCTGGGCCGGGACGCGTCCGCGGTGAGCTGACCGGCGGAGGCGAGCCGCGCCTCCAGACCGGGTCGGCGTCGATGCCGCATCCGCACCGCGAACGGCGGGCCCGCACGGGCCCGCTGTTCGTCGTGTCCGCCTACGGGCGCCGATCGTCCTCCGACTGCCACGGCAGGTGCAGGTCACCCGGCTCGGGCTCGACGTCACCGGCGTCGTCGGCGCCGCCGGTCCCCGGGGCAGCCACGATGCGCGAGGGGTCGATGCCGTCGCGGCGCAGGTCCTCGTCGTCGCGCTGCTGCGTCTGCGCGGCGACGGTCTCCCGCTCGCTCGACGGGCTGTACGCCGTGTCGGCGGCCCGCTGCTCCGACTCCCCGACGCCGTCGGCGCCCTCGTGGTGTGCGGTCTCGCGCAGGGCGTCGTCGCGTGCGTGGTCGTCGGAGGCCTCGGGGCCCGGTGCGTCGGGGTTGCTGTCGCTCATGCGCTGCACAGTAGGCCGACGACCTCCGGTGACGGTTCGGTCACGGGCGTCGTGGTCCGCTCCACGCTCGACTACGGTCGTGACGAGGGGGTCCGACATGGGACGCGGGACGGTCACGGCGTCGATCGCGCTCGCGGGGGTGAGCGCGCTGCTGCTCACGGGGTGCTCGGTGTTCGGCGACGACGCACCGCTGCCGAAGCCGACGGGGCACGCGGCTCCGAGCGCGTCGGCGCGTCCGGACGGCGGTGCCGACGGGGACAGCGCGGGCGGAGACGCCGAGCAGGTGTCGACGAAGCAGGCGGTGCCCGCGGGCACCGTCGTCGCCGAGACCGACGCCGTGTCGAAGTCCGGGGACACCGCCGTACACGTGCGGATCGTGGCGGACGACGCTGGCACGTTCGACGCGCAGCTCTCCGGGTACCGGACCACCGAACCCCAGCCGATGTCGATCGAGTTCCGCCGCGGGCCCGCCCGGTTCAGCGACGGCTACGACCAGCTCGCCGTCGCGACGACCACCTGGACGCCTGAGGACCAGGCGCCCGCGTCGGTGAGCCTGTCGGCCGCCGGCGCGTACCCGGACTGGCTCCGCAGCGTCGTCCTGGTGCCCCGGTCGACCGATCCCGAGTCGGGCTACGAGGCCGACCGTCCCTGGGTCGGACAGGTCCTGGCGGTCGGATCGCTGACCTGGTCGATCCCGAGTCCGTACCCGGACCTGCACGCCACCGCCGGCGCCGCTCGCCCCGGCGCGTACGGCTACGCGTTGGACGCCGACGGGGGCCACCTCGACGGCCCGTCGGACGCGACCGTGACCTCGTACGAGGTCGCGCACGGCGACGACCAGACGACGGTCGCGAAGCGCTTCGACATCACCCCGGCCCAGCTGGCCTGGCTGAACCCGACGATGCGCGTGCAGCACGACGGCTGGCTCTACGAGTCGACGCGGCTCAACCTGGTGCCGTCCGGCCGCTGATCCCTCGGGGCGGCGACCGCAGGCGGCCGGGACGGTCGGCCACGACGGTTCCGTTACGCTCGACGAGCACCCCGTCTGGCGGACCGGGACCGCGCGAGCGTCCGGACGTCACACCGCACCACCCTGGAGGTCCCACCGTGACGATCGTCGCCGCCGCAGACGGCTCAGCCCTCGGCAACCCCGGCCCGGCCGGCTGGGCCTGGTACGTCGACGACGACCGCTGGGCAGCCGGTGGCTGGCCGCGCGCCACGAACAACATCGGCGAGCTCACCGCCGTGCTCCAGCTCCTCCGCGCCACGAAGGGCACCGACGAGCCGCTGCACATCCTGTGCGACAGCCAGTACGCCATCAAGGCCTGCACCGAGTGGCTCGCGGGCTGGAAGCGGAAGGGCTGGCGGAAGGCCGACGGCAAGCCGGTGCTGAACGTCGAGATCATCAAGGAGCTCGACGCCGAGCTGCAGGGCCGCAAGGTCACCTTCGAGTGGGTGCGCGGGCACGTCGGACACGAGATGAACGAGGCCGCGGACGTCCGCGCCCGGGGTGCAGCGACCGCCTACCAGCAGGGCACGGACGTCCCGCACGGTCCGGGCTGGCCCGGCGTCGAGGTCGAGGAGCCGACGGCGCTGCCCGAGGCGACGCCTCCCGCGACCCTGTTCTGACCCGCGGTCAGGAGGCCGGCTCGGGGGTCAGTACGCCCCGTCGCGGCGGTCCTGGCGGGTGATCTGCTCCCCCGACGCGGGGTCGACCCCGGAGCGGGTGGTCGTGGTGGTCCGTCGTCCACCGAAGCCGACGGCCAGGCTGATGACGAGCAGCACGACGCCGGCGGCCATCAGGATGTAGCCGATCAGGCGCAGGTCGACGCCCGCGACCTGGAAGTCGAGCGCGAACGCGACGATGGCGCCGATCACGATCAGGGCGATGCTCGAGCCGATGCGCATGGGATGACCTCTCGTCGGGCCCGGCCGGTCGGCGATGGGCTGCCGCCGAAGGTACCCGTCCGGCCCGGCGAGCGTTCCCGGTGGCCCGACCGCGCGACAGCGCCCGCCCCACGACGACAGCGACAGCCCCAGCCCCGACACGACAGCGACAGCGACAGCGACAGCGACAGCGCACCCCCGCCCGACCCCTCAGTCGACGTCGACCTCGGCCCACCCGTCGAACCGCCCGATCTCGGTCACCCGCACGACCGCCTCGCCGGCCTCGTCCGAGGCGTCGAGGTCGATCGTCGCCGAGAACCCGAAGTCCTTGTCACCCTCTGGATCGGCGAAGATCTGCCGCGCCCGCCAGACCCGCGGAGCAGCACCGGCACCGCCGCCCGCGGCACCCCCGCCCGC
>NZ_MCIG01000043.1 GCF_001705035.1 Curtobacterium sp. UCD-KPL2560
CGGCACCCCCGCCCGCACCACCGGCGCGCCCCGTCCCCGGCGCCTCGTCGAGCACCAGGTACTGCATGGACCGCGCGTCGGCGTCGGTGCCGATCGCGTCGTGCTCCTCGTAGTACTCCTCGAGCACGGCGTCCCACGCGGAACGGTCGAAGCCGCTCGTCGCGTCGAGGTCGCCGAGTCCGGCGGGGTCGTCGGCCGCTGCGAGCAGCACCCGCTGGAACAGGGCGTTGCGCACGAGCACCCGGAACGCCCGGACGTTGCCGGTCAGACGCGCGGGCTGCGGCGGCGCGATCTCGGCGTGGGGAGCGACCCCGGACTCCTCGGCGGCCAGCAGGAGGTCACCGTTGAGCAGCGCCTCCCACTCGTCGACCAGGGACGAGTCCGTCTGCCGCACGACCTCGCCGAGCCACTCGATCAGGTCGTCGAGCTCCTGGGTCCGCTGCTCCTCGGTGATGGTCTGGCGCATCGTGCGGTAGGCGTCGGACAGGTACCGGAGCACGAGGCCCTCGGAGCGGGTGAGCTGGTAGAACTGCACGAAGTCGCCGAAGGTCATGGCCCGCTCGTACATGTCGCGGACGACGGCCTTGGGCGAGAGCGCGAAGTCGAGCACCCAGGGCTGCTCGGCCGCGTACGACTCGTACGCCGCGGTGAGCAGCTCGTCGAGCGGCTTCGGCCAGGTGACCTCCTCGAGCAGCTCCATCCGCTCGTCGTACTCGATGCCCTCCTGCTTCATGCGGGCGACGGCCTCGCCGCGTTCCTTGAACTGCTGCTGCGCGAGGATCGCCCGGGGGTCGTCCAGCGTGGCCTCGACGATCGAGACCATGTCGAGCGCGTAGGTCGGCGACTCGGGGTCGAGCAGCTCGAACGCGGCGAGCGCGAACGGCGACAGCGGCTGGTTGAGCGCGAAGTTCGGCGCGAGGTCGACCGTCAGGCGGTACTCGCCGTCGACCTTCTCGATCACGCGGGCGTTGATCAACGTGCGGCCGATCGTGAGCGCCCGCCGGGCCATCGCGAGCTGCCGGGAGCGCGGCTCGTGGTTGTCGAACACCAGGGACCGCACGTCCTCGAACACGGATCCCCCGCGTGCGACGACGGAGAGCACCATCGCGTGCGTGATCCGCATCCGCGACACCATCGGCTCCGGTTCGGCACCGATGAGCCGCTCGAACGACGGCTGTCCCCAGGAGACGAACCCCTCGGGCGCCTTCTTGCGCTTGATCTTGTTCTTCTTCTTCGGGTCGTCCCCGGCCTTCGCGACGGCCCGTGCGTTCTCGATGTCGTGCTCGGGCGCCTCGGCGACGACGTCACCCTCGGTGTCGTACCCGGCGCGACCGGCACGGCCGGCGATCTGGTGGAACTCGCGGGCGGACAGCTGCCGCATCTTGGTGCCGTCGAACTTCGTCAGCCCGGTGAACAGCACCGCGCGGATCGGCACGTTGATGCCGACGCCGAGCGTGTCGGTGCCGCAGATGACGGGCAGCAGGCCGCGCTGGGCGAGCTGCTCGACGAGCCGCCGGTACTTCGGCAGCATCCCGGCGTGGTGCACCCCGATCCCGGCGCGGATGAGCCGCGACAGCACCTGCCCGAAGCCGGCGCTGAACCGGAATCCGGCGATCGCTGCGGCGATCTCGTCACGGCGTTCGCGGGAGGCGACGCGCGCCGACATGAGCGCCTGCGCCCGTTCGAGCGCGGCGGCCTGGGCGAAGTGGACGATGTAGACCGGCGCCTTGCCCTCCTCGAGCAGCCGTTCGACGGTCTCCTGCACGGGCGTCATCACGTACTCGTAGGACAGCGGGACCGGCCGCGAGACGCCGGTGACCCGGGCCGTCGGCCGACCGGTGCGCCGGGACAGGTCGTCGGCGATGGTCGTCACGTCGCCGAGGGTCGCGGACATGAGCAGGAACTGCGCGCGCTCGAGCACGAGCAGCGGCACCTGCCACGCCCACCCGCGGTCCGGGTCGCCGTAGAAGTGGAACTCGTCCATCACGACGACGTCGACCTCGGCGTCGGGCCCCTGCCGCAGCGCGAGGTTCGCCAGGATCTCCGCGGTGCAGCACACGATCGGGGCGTCGGCGTTGACGCTCGAGTCGCCCGTGACCATGCCGACGTTCTGCGCGCCGAACAGGTCGACGAGCTGGAAGAACTTCTCGGAGACGAGCGCCTTGATCGGCGCGGTGTAGTAGCTCCGCTTGCCCTCGGCGAGCGCCGCGAAGTGCGCACCCGCCGCCACCAGGGACTTGCCGGTCCCGGTGGGCGTGCTGAGGACCACGTTCGCACCGGAGACGAGCTCGATGACGGCCTCGTCCTGCGCGGGGTACAGGGGTCGGCCGCCGGACGCCGCCCAGTCGGCGAACGCCTCGTAGACCGCGTCGGGGTCGACGACGCCGTCGACCGCCGCCGGCAGGGCGGCGACGAGGGGCGGGACGGTGGTGACGTCGGTCATGCACCCATCCTCCCAGGTGGGCGGTGACCGCCCGACGGACGGGAGGCACGGTGCCGGCCCGCCACGAGTCTCCCGTCACGCACGCGGCGGCCGGGAGGAACGTGACGGCGGCGACCCGCGCCTCCCGGCCGGCACGGGGCGGACGGAAGGCGCGGTGCGGGCCCGCCACGCGCCTCCCGTCCGACCCTGGCCACGTTTGGATGCGCGCGCATAGACTCGACCCGTGCGCGAACTCGGCTTCCTGTCCTTCGTCCCGAACCACGGCGGCCCTGCGGGTGCCGCCGCCGCGCTCGAGGACGGCCTGCGGCTCTTCGAGACGGCCGAGTCCCTCGGCTACGGCACCGGCTGGGTGCGCGGTCGGCACTTCGAGCCGTTCCTCACCAGCCCCATGACCTTCTTCGCCGCCGCGGCCCAGCGCACCAGCTCGATCGGCTTCGGCACCGCCGTGCTCGGCATGCGCTACGAGGACCCGGTCCGGCTCGCCGAGGACGCGAGCACCGTCGACCTCCTGAGCGGCGGCCGCGTGCAGCTCGGCATCAGCACCGGCATCCCGGGCTACGGCCCGATCCTCGACCCGGTGTTCGGCGCCTCGGAGCGCAGCTTCCGCGACGAGGCCGAGGCACGCGCCGCCCGCCTGCTCGAGGTCCTGCGCGGTGAACCGCTCGGCACCTCCGGCAAGGGCTACGAGAGCATCCCGGCCGACACCGAACTGACCCTGCAGCCGCAGAGCCCAGGGCTGCTCGAGCGCGTCTGGTGGGGCGGCGGGAGCCTCGGCACCGCGGAGCGCACCGCCGACAAGGGCCTGCTGCTGCACTGCTCCACGCTGAACACCGAGGACACCGGCGAACCGTTCTCCGTCGCGCAGGCGGCCCAGGTCGAGGCGTACCGGGCCCGCTTCGCCGAACGACACCCGGGCCGCACGCCGAAGGTCGCGGTCGGGCGCATCGTCGTGCCGCTCCTCGACGACCACGACCGTGCCGTGCACGAGGAGTTCCTCACCGGGTACGCCAGCGGCATGGACGACGAGGGCCGACCGCTCTCCGGCCCGCCGTTCCGCTTCAGCAAGGTCGTCGCGGGAGGCGTCTCCGAGATCGTGGACGCCCTGGCCGCCGACCCGGCCGTGACGGCGACCGACGAGCTCGTCGTCACCCTGCCGGCGAACGGCGACGCGGCGTCGCACGAGCGGATCCTGCGGATCGTGGCCGAGGAGGTCGTCCCGCAGCTGCGGTGACGGCTCGCGGTGGACCAGGCATCCGGCCGGGCCCACGCACGGTGGTCCCGGTACCCGGCCGGATGTCCATCCGGTTCCTGATCCACACCGGATGGTCGCTCCACTCTCGCACCGCCTGAGTGGTTTGTCATCATCGCTGCTCGGACAAGATGACTGATGTTCACGCCTGTTTCGACGCCCGGGCGTGTTGCGTCCAGTCGGTCCCAGCGATCCGAGGCGCAGCAGCGCGGACGGTCCCGGCAGAGCATGCGGCTGCATGTACGTGCCCGGAAGAGGAATGCGCCCCCGCGTCGAGGCAGGGGCGCATCCGGACGCACCAGGGTCGAGGGGGCTTCGACGGTCGGATCAGGAGACCGCGTCGCGCACACGACGACCCCGTGGTGGTGCGTGTGCTGACGGTAACCAGCCGTCGAGCACTGGTCGATGGTACTGCTCGGGGTCGTCGTGCGCGCGGGAAGCGGCTACTCCAGTTCGAGGGTCGTCGTCCCGACGATCGCGGTCACCGACTCGGCGACGTGCAGCGAGAACGTGCCGGGCTCGTACCGCCAGGCACCGTCCCAGTGCGCGAACGCCCGTGCCGGCACCTCGATCGAGACCTCGGTCGACGCACCGGCGTCGAGCCGCACCGGCGCGAAGCCGACGAGCCAGCGGACGGGGCGGTCGACGGCCGACTCCTCGCGCGAGGCGTAGACCTGCACGACGTGCTTGCCCGCGCGGTCGCCGGTGTTCGCGACGGTCGCGGTGACGATCACCGCATCGCCCTCGCGGACGGTCGGCGTCGCGCTGATGCCGTCGATCGCCCAGGTCGTGTAGCCGAGGCCGTGGCCGAACGGGTACGCGGGCTCGGTCCCGGCGCGGAGCCAGGCCCGGTACCCGACGTGCACGCCCTCGTCGTACGAGACCTTCCCGTCGACCGGGGTGACGTTCGCGACCGGGACGTCCTCGAGCGTCGCCGGCCACGTGGTGGGCAGGCGACCGCCGGGTTCGGCCGCGCCCGTGAGCACGTCGGCCAGGGCGTTGCCGTACTCCTGGCCGCCGAACCAGGTGAGGAGCACCGCGGCGACGTCGTCCCGCCAGGGCATCTCGACCGGTGACCCGGAGTTGACCACCACGACGGTGTTCGGGTTCGCGGCGGCGACCGCACGGACCAGGTCGTCCTGGTGTCCGGGGAGCGCGAGCGACGAGCGGTCGTAGCCCTCGGACTCCACCTTGCTGTTCGTGCCGACCACGACGATCGCGACGTCCGCGCCGGTCGCGGTCGCGACGGCCGCCTCGACGAGGGCCGCGGGGTCGGCGTCGCTCGGCTCGGTGCCGAACTGGTACGCGAGCACCCCGCCGAGCGCCTCGTCCTGCACGATGTCGTGCTCGATCCGGATCGCGACCGGTCGGCCGGCCTCGCCCTGCACGGGCACCGAGCGCGCCGGCGGGTTGAGGAAGGCGGCACCGAGCTGGTCGCCCTCGTACGGCACGGTCTCGTCGAGCAGGAGCTCGCCGTCGATCCAGAGGCGCGAGCGGCCGGCGGCGCCGATGCCGATCCGGACCGTGCCCGTCGTCTCGGGGGTGTACGTGGTGGTGATGTCGAGCCGGTCGGCCTCCCGCGTCGGGGCGTCGCCGCCGAACCAGAACAGCGCGGTGGCGCGGCGGTCCTCGACGTACAGCTCCTCGCCGTCCCGCACGAACGCGACGCGGGCGCCGGGCTCGCCGGTGCCGGGGTTCGTGATGGTCGACAGCGGGAACTCGGCGATCCCCTCCTGCACGACCGCACCGATGGCGTACTCGACCGTCGCACCCGGGAACGCCGCCCGGACGCCGTCGATCGGTGACACGACACGCTCCGGCACGACCGTCGCCGAGCCGCCGCCCTGCGTGCGCGCCTGGTCGGCGTTGTGCCCGACGATCGCGATGCGGGAGACCGCGGCGGGGTCGAGCGGCAGCACGCCGGTGTTCCGGACGAGCACGGTGCCCTCGGCCTCGGCACGGCGCACGAAGGCGATCCCGTCCTCGACGTGCACCGGACGCTCGGCGACCGGCTCGAAGCCCTCGAGGGCACCGACACGGGCGGCGAGCACGAGGATGCGGCGGACCTTGCGGTCGATCGCCGCCTCGGGCACCTCGCCGGACTGCACGGCGGCGAGCAGCGGGCCCTCGCTCCACCACGGGTTCGGTCCGGGCATCGCGACGTCCTGCGAGGCCTTCGCCGACTCGACGGAGCGCACGCCCGTCCAGTCGGACACGACGATCCCGTCGAAGCCCCACTCCGCGTTGAGCGGCGTCTCGAGCAGGTCGTTCTCCGACGCGGTCACGCCGTTGACCGCGTTGTACGACGACATCACGGCCCAGGCGTGCGCCTCGGTCACGGCCTTCTCGAACGCGAGCAGGTACAGCTCCCGGAGCGCCCGGTCGGACACCTCGGTCGACGCGGTGAAGCGGTCGGTCTCGTAGTCGTTCGCGATGTAGTGCTTCGGGGTCGCGGCGACGCCGTTCTCCTGCACGCCGGCGACGTAGCTCGCGGCGAGGTCGCCGGTCAGCAGCGGGTCCTCACTGAACGCCTCGAAGTGCCGGCCGCCGAGCGGGGAGCGGTGCAGGTTGATGGTCGGGCCGAGGACGACGTCGACACCCTTGCGCCGGGCCTCCACGGCGGCCGCGGCACCGTAGCGCTTCGCGATCGCACGGTCCCAGGACGCCGACAGCGCGGTGGCCGAGGGCAGGTTGAGCGAGGGGTCGCGCTCGTCCCAGACCTCGCCGCGGACGCCGGACGGACCGTCCGACATGAGGATGCGCCGCAGACCGATCTTCTCGATCGGCCAGGTGGTCCAGAAGTCGCGTCCGGTCAGCAGCTGGACCTTCTCCTCGGTCGTCAGCTGTCCGAGGAGCGCGTCGATGCGCTCGGTCAGCGGCGACGGACGGGAGGCGCGGGTCGTTTCGTCCACGGTGGTCACGATGGTCGGTCCCTTCGGTGTTCGACGGGCGCCGGGGCAGGACCTCCGCGCGCCATCGTCGGCGGCTCGGGCCAGCGTAGCACCGAAAACCTATCCGAAGTCGGTTTCTGCGGGTGGGAGCGGACGGTACGCTCGCGCCATGGCACGACGGGGTTCGTACGCGAAGGGCATCGCGAAGCGCGAGGAGATCCTCACGGTCGCGCTCGACCTCGTCGCCCAGCAGGGGTTCCGGCGCACGAGCATCAAGGACATCGCCGACGCCGTGGGGCTCACGCAGGCCGGGCTGCTGCACTACTTCGACTCGAAGGACGAGCTCTGGGTCGAGGTGCTCCGCCGCCGCGACGAGGTCGACCTCGCACAGGACTGGGGTGCCGCCGCGTCCGACCCCGGCTCGTTCCTGGCGGCGATCGTCCGGCACAACACCGAGGTCCCCGGCCTCGTGCAGATGTTCGTGAACCTGTCCGCCGCGGCGGCCACCGACCCGGAGCACCCCGCGCACGAGTACTTCCGCGAGCGCTACGAACGCAGCCGCGGGGACTTCGCCGCCGACTTCCGCGCGATGCAGCAGGACGGCCGACTCCGTGCCGATGTCGACCCCGAGCAGCTCGCGAGCGTGCTCCTGGCGATCTCCGACGGCATGCAGATCCAGTGGCTCTACGACCCGACGCGGGACATGGCCGAGCACGTCGAGCTCGTCGCCCGGCTCGCGGTCGCCCAGGCCGTCACGCCCGCCGTCTGACCACCGCCCCACCTCGCGCCCGCCGGACAGGTACCGCCAGTGCCTGGTCCCGTCCGCCCGCCGGACGGCAGGATGGGACGCGGCCGACCACGGCCGACCGACGACGATGTGGAGTGACGCGATGACGCGTGTTGTGGTGACCGGAGGCAGCGGCAAGCTCGGACGGGCGGTCGTCCGCGACCTCGACGAGCACGGGTACGACGTGGTCCTGCTCGACCGGGTCCCCTCCCCCGACAAGCCCGAGCGGGTGCCGTTCGTCCGCGTCGACCTGAGCGACTACGGCCAGGTGCTCGGTGCGCTGACCGGCATCGACGACCGCTACGACGCCGTCGACGCCGTGGTGCACCTCGCGGCCGTGCCCGCCCCGGGCCAGGTGCCCGACGTGGCGTTGATCACGAACAACGTCACGGCGTCGATCAACGTCTTCCACGCGGCCCGTGTCGCCCGAATCAAGAACGTCGTGTGGGCGTCGAGCGAGACCCTGCTCGGCATCCCGATGGGCGAGCACCACCCGCCGTACCTGCCCGTCGACGAGGAGTTCGCGGTGCGCCCGCAGTCCTCGTACTCGCTCGGCAAGGCCGTCGAGGAGGAGATGGCCCGCCACTTCACGCGCTGGGACCCGGAGCTGAAGATGATCGGTCTGCGGTTCTCGAACGTCATGGACGAGACCGACTACCCGGCCTTCCCGTGGGACGCCTCCCCCGAGGCGAAGACCTTCAACCTGTGGTCGTACATCGACTCGCGCGACGGCGCCCAGGCCGTGCGGAAGTCGCTCGAGGCCGACCTCACCGGCTTCGAGGCCTTCGTCATCGCGAGCCCGGACACCGTCATGGACACCCCGACGATCGAGCTCGTCGAGCGCTTCGTGCCGGACATCGAGCGTCGCGCCGACATCGACGGCGTCAGCTCGCTGCTCTCGATCGAGAAGGCTCGCGAGCTCCTCGGCTACGCACCCGAGCACAGCTGGCGCGACCACCGCACGCACTGACACCGTCCCCCGCCTGCGGGACGCGACGCAGGCGGTCGAGTCCCGCAGGCGGGTGCGCCCCGCAGGCGGTCGCGTCCCGCAGGCGGGTGCGCCCCGCAGGCGGTTGCGTCCAGCGGACGGGAACCGGCAGGCAGGCACGCGGTCCAGGCCGGACGGGAGGCGCGGGTCGCCTCAGGACGTCGGCGCGAGCAGCAGGCCGTCCAGCACCAGGTCCCGCACCCGCGGCAGCAGGTCGGCCGACAGTGCGTCGCCGTCGACCCCGGTGATCTGCGCGATGGCGGCGACGATCGCCGCGACCGACAGTTCGCCGTCGCAGGCCCCGACGAACGCGGCGAGCGCCGTGTCCGCGTCCACGCGCCGACCGAACCCGCCGCCCTGCACCAGGGTGATGACGGTCGGGTCGTCGTTGCCGGGCCAGTAGTGCCGCTCCTCGGTGACGTCGCCGGCGACCCGCAGGTGCGCCGACGCCAGCGCTGCGTCGTCGTGCACGCCGAGCCACGCAGCCGCGTCGAGGACGCGTGCCACCGTCGCACCGAGCCCCGCGGGGTTGGAGCCGAGCGCCTCGGGGACGCGCTCGAACCGACGGAGCCGGGCCGGGCCTCCCGTCGGTCGCCGCACCACGACGTAGCCGAAGCCGACCCCGGTGACCCGCCGCGTCGCGAAGTCGTCGAGCCAGGCGTCGACCAGGGCGTCGGACTCGGGCGTGCCGGGCTTGGTGCCACCGTCCCGGATCCAGGTCTCGGCGTAGGCGGGCGGGTCCTCGCGCTCGCGTTCCACGACCCACACGTCGAGGTCGGTGTCCGCGAACCACGACCGCACCCGCTCGAGCCCGTCGTCGCCCCAGCGGTACTCCCAGTTGCCGAGCAGCTGCGCGGTCCCACCGGGTTCCAGGTGGTCCGCCAGGCCGCGCAGCACCGTCTCGACCAGGGCGTCGCCGACCATGCCGCCGTCGCGGTACTCGTAGGCCGGGACACCGTCGCGGCGCGGGGTGATCACGAACGGCGGGTTCGACACGATGCGGTCGAAGCGTTCCCCGGCGACCGGCTCGAACAGGGAACCGAGCCGCAGGTCGATGCCGTCGACGCCGTTGAGCGCCGCGTTGAACCGGGCGATGTCGAGGGCCCGCTGCGAGATGTCGGTGGCCACGACCTCGTCGGCGAACCGTCGGGCGTGCAGCGCCTGGATCCCGCACCCGGTACCGAGGTCGAGCACCCGCCGCACGGGCACGGGCACCTGCAGACCGGACAGCGTCGTCGAGGCACCGCCGATGCCGAGCACGTGCTCCTCGCCGAGGGCCGTGCCGAGCGCGAGCTCCCCGAGGTCGGAGACGATCCACCAGCTGCCGGCACCGAGGTCGTCGACGAACGCGTAGGGCCGCAGGTCCACGGTCGGACGCACCCGCTCGTGCCCGGCGTCCGGGACGCCCGCGTCGTCGGAGTCGTCGTCGCGCCGCAGCAGCCCGGCGGCGAGCACGCCGTCGAGGCCGGCGGTCGGGAAGGCCCGCTCGGCGTCGGACCGCGGGACGGGCAGGCCGAGCACGAACAGCGTCGCGAGGGTCGCCAGGGCCGACGGCTCCCGTGCGGCGAGGGCCCGGAGCGCGGCGACCCGCGAGCCGCGGTGCAGCGACGCGGCCGCCTCGCTCCCCCACAGTGCGTCGACCCGGTCGACCGTGAAGCCGGCGGCGTCGAGGTCCGCGGCGAGCGCGGTGACCACGGCGGGGTGGGTGCGGACGGTCGGGAGCACGTGCCGCGGGCCGGTGTGGGCGGCGGCGCGGAGAGCAGCAGGGGTCGCGACGGGGTGCGTGCCGGGCAACGCATCGCCCGCGGCCGCGGTCACGCCGGGACCTCCGCCCGCATCAGGGCGGCGGGCACCGTCCAGTCGACGACGAGGTCGAGCAGGCCGGGGAAGCGCTGCTGCACGTCCTCGACCCGCACGCGGCTCGACCGCACCAGGCCCTCCTGGTGCTGCTCGAGCAGCCCGGCTTCGCGCAGCACGCGGAAGTGGTGCGTCAGCGTGGACTTCGGTCGGTCGACGCCGACCCACCCGCAGCTGCGCACCCCGCCGGCCGCGTCCACCAGGTAGCGGTGCAGGATCGCGAGCCGGATCGGGTCGCTCAGCGCGTCGAGCACGACGGGCAGCTCCATCTCGGCCGCGGTCGGCTGCGGCAGGCGTTCTGGGGCGACGGAGTCCACGGGCGCGGCGGGCATGCCACGACGGTAGCACCGCCGCTCGATCAGTACGAGTTGCGTCGTACAGTCGGACTGCTGTACGAATGTGCTCGTACAGCAGTCGACCCGGCAGGAAGGTGCCCCATGCAGTCAGCACGCGGAGTCGCGGGGTTCTGGATCCTCGCCGCCATGCTCTTCGTGGCGATGGCCTCGTCCTCGGTCCCGTCGCCGATCTACCCCGTCTACGCCGCCGAGTGGGACCTCACCCCGCTCATGCTCACGGGCGTGTTCGCGATCTACGTCGCCGGACTCCTGGTCACCATGCTCGTCGCCGGTCGACTGTCGGACCACGTCGGTCGCAAGCCCGTGCTCGTCGCCGGCGGGCTGCTGCTCGTCGTGTCGCTCGTGCTGTTCACCGGCGCCGACGGCTTCGCGGCACTCGTGGTCGACCGGATCGTGCAGGGCGTCGCGGTCGGACTCCTCATCGGCGCCCTCGGCGCGGCACTCATCGACAACTCGCTCGAGCGCTTCCCGTCGCTCGCCGGTGTCCTGAACGGTGCGGTCCCGCCCTTCGCCCTGGCGACCGGAGCCGTGTCGAGCGGCGCCCTGGTCGAGTGGGGCCCGGCGCCGGAGCAGCTCGTCTACGTGCTCTTCGGTGCGCTCCTGCTGCTGCTCGTCGCCGCCCTGGCCGTCGTGCCCGAGCGGGTCACCCGCCGCCCGGGCGCGCTCCGCTCCCTCCGCCCGACCGTGTCCGTGCCCCGGGCGTCGCGAGCACTGTTCCGCGGCGTCGCCGGTGCCCTCGTCGCGAGCTGGGCGCTGGGCGGGCTGTTCCTGTCGCTCGTGCCGTCGGCGCTCGGCGCGGTGTTCGGCATCCACGACCACTTCGCGGCCGGGGCCCTCATCGCGGTCGTCACCGGGGTCGGCGGGCTGACCGGGCTCGCCATCCAGCGCCTCGACACGCGTCGGAGCCTGTTCCTCGGTCTCGTCGCGCTCATCGTCGGTCCGGTGGTCACCGTGTCGTTCGTGTTCGCGCACTCGCTGCCCGGACTCGTGGTCGGGAGCGCGATCGCGGGGGTCGGCTTCGGTGCGGGGTTCCAGGCACCGCTGCGGATGCTGCTCGCGACCGCCGCCCCCACGCACCGCGCCGGACTGCTGTCGTCGGTCTACGTCGTCAGCTACCTGGCGTTCGGTGTGCCGGCCGTCGTCGCGGGTCTCCTCGAACCGACGTTCGGCTTCGTGCCCGTGCTCGCCGGGTACGGCGCGTTCATCGTCCTCGCGGCGACGATCGCCCTCGTGCTGCAGGGAACGTCGCGCGGTTCTGCAGCGGTCGAGGAGCGCGCCGCCGAGGCCGTCGAGCGCACGGCGACGGGCTCCGTCCGGACCGCCGAGTAGCGCGAGCCGAGGTCAGTGCCCGGGGCGCGCCTGGTTCGCCCGCGGGTTCGGCCGTTGCCCCGCCCGCACCCCGGTGCTCCGGTGCGCGTCGGCGTGCGCGGCGTCGACGTCCGCCTTGCCCCGGTCGGCGGCGTTCCGGAGCCACTGCGGCCCGTGCCGCTTCGCCCAGTCCCAGAAGCGGTGCAGCAGTGCGCGGAGCCACGTGATGATCCGGTGGAAGAAGTGGAACTCGCTCGCCAGGATCGTCAGACCGATGAACACCACGAGCCACCCGGGCCCGGGCAGCGGGACGAGGATCAGGCCGATCACGACGACGAGACCGCCGACGATCCCGACGAGCACCTTGTAGAACAGGTGCAGCCCGGGCCGCGCGTGGATCCACGTCCGGAGGTCGCGGAACCACCGGAAGCGGTGGGGTCGGTCGTCGGTCTGCTGGGCCTCGGCACGCACGACCGCATCGGGTCGCTCGTGGGTGTCGCCGTCCATGGCGGCACCGTAGGACGCGCGGCTGGGAAACGGCGGCGCAACCGGTCCACGCGGGGTGAGCGGACCGGCGGGCGCACCACGCGCCTCCCGTCCGTCCCGTGTCGCACCGGCGAGCGGGCAGGCGGACGGGCCACGCGCCTCCCGTCCGTCCCGTGGCGGCTCCCACCCGGCCGGGAGGCGCACCACCAGTCCCCGACGTCGGTCACCGCCGCAGGCGGGTGCAGAAGGGGCGCGTCAGGCGTGCGCGACGCAGGTCGCCGCCCACGGGACCGCCGCCAGCCGGGCCTCCGGGATCGGCTCACCGCCGACGGCGCACCGCCCCCACGTGTCGGCGTCGAGCCGCGCGAGCGCGGCGTCCACGAGGCGGACCCGCTCGCGGGCGGCGTCCCGCACCGCGCCGAGCGAGCCGCGCTCCCACGCGAGGGTCGCACCCTCGGGGTCGTGCTCGTCGTCACTGTTCGCGTCGAGCCGGGCGTCGCTGACGTCCTGCATGCTCCGCTCGACGTCGGCCAGCAGGCGCTCGTTCCGCTGCCGCTCGGCGGTGAGGGCTGCGCGGGGATCGTCCATGCCGCCACGGTAACCGCCCGCCGACCGCGAAGACCGTCGAGCGGATCGAGCGGACTGCCGGGCGGGCGGAATGTGCACACCGTCGCATGCGTTCGCATCGGCATGACCAAGATCGGGTTCCTGTCCTTCGGACACTGGCGCGACGTGCCGGGCTCCCGCGTGCGCAGCGGCCGCGAGGCCCTCGTGCAGGCGATCGACCTCGCCGTCGCCGCGGAGGAGGCGGGCGTCGACGGGGCGTACTTCCGCGTGCACCACTTCGCACCGCAGCAGGCCGCGCCCTTCCCGCTCCTCGCCGCGGTCGCCGCCCGGACCAGCCGCATCGAGATCGGCACCGGCGTGATCGACATGCGCTACGAGAACCCGCTGTACATGGCCGAGGAGGCCGCGGCCACCGACCTCATCTCGGGCGGCCGACTGCAGCTCGGTGTGAGCCGGGGGTCACCCGAGACCGCCCTCGCCGGGTACCAGCAGTTCGGCTACGTCCCCGACCCGGACGACCCGAACGGCGGCGACATGGCCCGTGCGCACACCGACGTCTTCCGCCGCGCGATCGCCGGCGAGCCGATGGCGAACGCGAACCCGCAGATGACCGGCTCCGTCGGCTCGCTGCCCGTCTCGCCGCTGTCCGACGACCTGCCCGACCGGATCTGGTGGGGTGCCGGCACCCGTGCCACCGCGGAGTGGACCGCCGAGCAGGGCATGAACCTCATGTCCTCGACCCTGCTCACCGAGGACACCGGCGTGCCGTTCGACCAGCTCCAGGCCGAGCAGATCGCCCGCTTCCGCAGCACCTGGGCGGACATGGGCTGGGGCCGAGAGCCCCGGGTCTCCGTCTCGCGGAGCATCATCCCGATCACCGACGACGAGTCGCGGCACTCCTTCGGCGTCCGCGCGCAGGTCGAGGGGCAGGACCAGGTCGGACACCTCGACGGTGGGCTCGCCCGGTTCGGCCGCTCCTACATCGGCGAGCCCGAGCAGCTCGTGGCGGAGCTCGCCGCCGACGAGGCCGTCCGCGCCGCCGACACCGTGCTCGTCACCGTGCCGAACCAGCTCGGCGTCGACTTCAACGCCCGACTGCTCGCGGCGACGAAGGCCGTGATGGACGAGGTCGACGCGGCCGTCGTGCACGTCTGACCGGTCCGGACGCGGTGTGTGAGGAGCGCCCACACACCGCGTCCGACGGTCGCTAGGTCCGGTCGGTCGGCATCGGCCAGAGCAGCCGGAAGCGCTCGCACAGCACCGGCATGTCCGGTTCGAACCCGCGGTCGTTCTCGGAGTGCTCACGCCAGTAGCGCTCGTGCACCGCGCGCCAGTGCTCGAGCGTGCGGTCGCCCTCCCCCTCGGCGCGGGCGTGCTCGGCGTCGACCTGGTCGAACGGCACGACCCGGAGGTCGGTCGTCTCGATCACGGCCCGCGGTTCGCCACGGCCATCGAGGACCACGCTGAGCTCGCCGACCTCGGGCAGCGGCTCGCCGGTCGCCTCGTAGTCCCACATCGACGACGCCGTCCCGTCCTTGATGCCGCGCAGGACCAGGTCGAGCAGTCCGTCGGCCTGCTCCGGGGTCGCGCCGAAGGCCCACGCCTCCGGGACCGCCTCGGGCAGCGCGGGCATCTCGGCACGGCGGGCGGCCCAGAAGTCGGGCAGGGCGTCGGAGGCGGTGACCACCAGCCGACCGTAGCGCAGGCCGAAGGCGACGCGCAGGACCCGGCCGACGCACTGGACTGGTCCCCCTTCCTGCCGACACCCGCGTTGGGACTGTGAGCGGTCCTCCCGTGCGCGTAGCGTCGAGGGCAGCACCGTCCACCGCACCCTCGAGGAGCACCCGTGACACTGCCGGCCGCAGGCTGGTTCCCGGACCCGCGCGACGCCAGCCGTCTGCGCTGGTGGGACGGTCACGCCTGGGGCGCCGCGACGCGGATGACCCCGGCTCGTCCGGGGCCGGCGGTCCCGACCGTCGCCGCACCCGTCGGACCGTCGTTCTCGGTGCAGGACGGGCCGCTGCACACGGGGTCCTGGGCGTCGGGTGCCACCTCGCCGGGTGCCGGCATCGCCGCGACCGCCGCGGTCGTGCTCGCGCTCCTGTCGGTCGCGTGGAACCCGCTCGGTCTGGTGAGCCTCCTCGCGCTGGTCGCCGGCGTGCTCGGGATCGGGCGGGACGCGAGCGACGGCGGCCTGCGCGTGCTGGCGCGGAGCCTCGCGGCGAGCGCCGTGGTCATCGCTGTCGGGACGGGCGCCGTGGCGGCGTCCGCGCAGTACCACCTGTTCTGAGCCGGCCCGGCGTCGTCCGGTCCCGACGGGCGGGACGGAGCGTGCCGGGCCGGAGCGGGCCGGGCCGGACGCTTGCTACCGCCGCGCCCGCGGGTGTGCCGTCTGGTACACGTCCCGGAGCGCGTCCGCCGTCACGAGCGTGTAGATCTGCGTGGTCGCGACGCTCGCGTGCCCGAGGAGCTCCTGCACCACCCGGACGTCGGCACCGCCCTCGAGCAGGTGCGTGGCGAACGAGTGCCGGAAGGTGTGCGGCGACACGTGTGCGGCCAGGTCCGCCCGCTGGGCCGCGGCCTGGATCACGAGCCAGGCGCTCTGCCGGGACAGCCGGGCTCCCCGTGCGCCGAGGAACAGCGCCGGCGTCCCGGAGCCCCGTGCGGCGAACACCGGCCGCGCCCGCACCAGGTACGCGTCGACCGCGGCCCGGGCGTAGCTGCCGAGCGGGACGATGCGCTGCTTGTTGCCCTTGCCGGTGACCTTCACCACGGCGACGTCCGCGACGCCGGAGCGGTCGGTGGCGCGCGGCTCGTCGTCGTCCACGACGTCCGCGCCGAGGACACCGCCGCCACCGTCGCCGCCCTCGACGTCGCCGAGCGTCGCCAGGTCGTCCACCGACAGCCCGACCGCCTCCGAGATCCGGGCACCCGTCGCGTACAGCAGCTCGAGCAGCGCCCGGTCCCGCAGGCGCACCGGGTCGTCGTCGTCGGTCGAGCCGGCGGCCTCGAGGAGCCGCTCCACCTCGTCCACCGTGATCGCCTTCGGGAGCCGTGCCGCGGCCTTCGGCGGTCGGACCGCCGTCGACGGGTCCAGCGGCATCCACCCCTCGGCAGCCGCGAAGGCCGTGAACGACCGCACCGAGCTGAGCATCCGGGCGACGGACCGCGGCGCGAGCGGGCCCTCCGGTCGGGTGGTCAGGTGCCCGACGAACCCGGCGACGTCGGCACGGGTGAGCCGGGCGACGTCCGCCGACGCCGCAGCCCCACCGGCACGGTCGGCGCCGGCGGAGTCGACCGTCGGCGCCCCCTGCAACCAGTCCGCGAACACGGCGAGGTCACGCCGGTACGCCGACACCGTGTGCTGCGACAGGCCCCGCTCGATCGCGACGTGCCGGAGGTAGGTCTCCACGGCACGGTCCAGGGGCTTCACCCGACCAACCTAGACGAGCGCGGGACGGAGCCCGTCCGTCAGTGCAGCGCCGCGTCCGGGCCGCCGAACAGGCAGTCCGTGAAGGTCACGGTCAGCCCGCTCCGGGTCGGTGCCGCACAGAACAGCCCCGCCGACACCGCTGCGTCCGGGTCGAGCGGCGCGACCCGCACGAGCCGGGGCTCCTCGCCCTCCGCCCAGGCCCGGACGGTGACCGCGTCCCCGTCCCGGCTCGCGCGCACGGTGACCGTCCGCCCGGCCCACGACGGCACCGGCGCGACCGACCAGTCGGACACCTCGCGCGTGACGACGGCCCCCACCTGCGGCTGCCCGTCCGCGAACTCCACGCCCGCCTTCATCCAGTGCCCGTCGTCGACCCGCAGGAACACCCCGGCCTGGTCGAACTGCTCCGTGAAGTCGAGGACGAACGACACCTCCACCGAGAACGGCCCGTCCGTCGGCCGCACGAGGGCGTGCTCGGAGTCGTGCACGAACCCGTACGAGGTCGTCCGCCACGCGTCGCTGCCCTCGACCGCGGTGACCCGCAGGCCGCCGCCCTCGGGGTCGACCCCGGCGGGCTCGTGCGTCCACGCCCCGTCGTCGAGCAGGGCGCGGAGGCCCTGCGTCACCGGCCGGCCCCGCCCTCGTCCGCGCGACGACGCTCGATCGCGTCCGCCGCGAGGGTCGAGACGATCAGCGCCGAGTTGTGCACCCGCCCCGCGAGGACCGCCGCGACGAGCTCCTCGCGCGGCACCCACCGCTTCACGATGTCGGCTTCCTCGGCCTCGCGCTCGAAGGCGCTCTCGGTGTCACGGATCCCCCGCGCCCGGTAGACCTGGATGAACTCGTCGCTGCCGCCCGACGAGGTGTTGTACCGGACGAGGGGCTCCCAGTGGTCCGCCGCGACGTCGGCTTCCTCGCCGAGTTCGCGCTTCGCGGCCTCGAGGTGGTCCTCGCCCGCGTGGTCGAGCAGGCCCGCGGGCAGCTCCCAGTCGCGCAGGCCGACCGGGTGCCGGTACTGCTGGATGACGAGGACGCGGCCCTCGTCGTCCTCGGCGAACACGGCGACGGCGCCGGTGTGGTCGATGTACTCGCGCACCATGTCGTGCCCGTCGTAGTCGACGACGTCGCGGCGGACGTCCCACACCGCGCCCTCGTACACGACGGTCGACTCGGTGACCGGGTAGGAGGCGGGTTCGTCGGCGATCGGTGCGTCAGTCACCGCCCCATCCTGGCACGCAGCCCCTCGCGGGCCACCCGGTCACCAGGCCACCTCGTGCGCGCACCGCGCGTCCCACGCACCCCACGGACGACGGGAGGCGCGGTGCCAGCCGGCACCGCGCCTCCCGTCAGGACGTGGGTCGCGTCAGGCGACGACCTCCGCCGACTCCTCCTGCGGGTCGAAGAGGCTCGACGCCTCGTGGCGGGCGATCGCCGCGTCCACCAGCCCGGCGAACAGCGGGTGCGCCTTCGTCGGACGCGAGCGCAGCTCCGGGTGCGCCTGCGTGGCGATGTAGAACGGGTGCACGTCGCGGGGCAGCTCGACGTACTCGACCAGGGTGCCGTCGGGCGACGTGCCCGAGAACACCAGGCCGGCGTCCGCGATCTGCTGGCGGTACTGGTTGTTCACCTCGTAGCGGTGACGGTGGCGCTCCGACGCCTCGGGAGCACCGTAGAGCTCGGCGGCGAGCGATCCGTCCGTGAAGTGCGCCGGGTAGAGGCCCAGGCGCATCGTGCCGCCCATGTCGCCGCCGGCGATGATGTCGACCTGCTCCGCCATCGTCGCGATGACCGGCGTCGAGGTCTCCGGGTCGAACTCGGTGCTCGACGCGTCGGTCAGACCGGCCTCGTGGCGGGCGTACTCGATGACCATGCACTGCAGGCCGAGGCACAGGCCGAGCGTCGGGATGCCCTGCTCACGCGCGAAGCGGAGCGCACCGAGCTTGCCCTCGATGCCGCGCACGCCGAAGCCGCCGGGCACGCAGATGCCGTCCACGTCGCCGAGGTGCTTCGCGGCACCCTCGGGCGTCGTGCAGTCGTCCGACACGACCCACTTCAGCGTGACCTTGGCGTTGTGCGCGAAACCACCGGCGCGCAGGGCCTCGGTCACCGACAGGTAGGCGTCGGGCAGGTCGATGTACTTGCCGACGAGGGCGATCGTGACGGCCTTCTTCGGCTCGTGCACGGCGTCGAGGACCGGCTTCCACGCCGACCAGTCCACGTCGTGCGCGTCGAGCTTGAGCGCGTCGATGATGACCTGGTCGAGGCCCTGGTCGTGCAGCAGCGTCGGGAGGTCGTAGATCGAGGGCACGTCCACCGCGTTCACCACGGCGTCCTCGTCCACGTCGCACATGAGGGCGATCTTGCGCTTGTTCGCGTCCGACACCGGGCGGTCGCTGCGCAGGACGAGGGCGTCCGGCTGGATGCCGATCGACCGGAGCGCGGCGACGCTGTGCTGCGTCGGCTTCGTCTTCTGCTCGCCCGAGGCGCTCATGAACGGCACGAGCGAGACGTGCACGAAGAACACGTTGTTGCGCCCGAGCTCGTGGCGCACCTGCCGCGCGGACTCGATGAAGGGCTGGGACTCGATGTCGCCGACCGTGCCGCCGACCTCGGTGATGATGACGTCGGGCTGCGGGTCGTTCTCGGACTGCTCGCGCATCCGGCGCTTGATCTCGTCGGTGATGTGCGGGATGACCTGCACGGTGTCACCGAGGTACTCGCCGCGCCGCTCCTTGGCGATCACCGTCGAGTAGACCTGCCCGGTCGTGACGTTCGCCGACTGCGCCAGGTCGATGTCGAGGAAGCGCTCGTAGTGCCCGATGTCGAGGTCCGTCTCGGCACCGTCGTCGGTCACGAAGACCTCGCCGTGCTGGAACGGGTTCATGGTGCCCGGGTCCACGTTGAGGTACGGGTCGAGCTTCTGCATGACGACCTTGAGGCCGCGCGCCGTGAGCAGGTTGCCGAGGCTTGCCGCCGTCAGGCCCTTGCCGAGGGACGAGACGACCCCGCCGGTCACGAAGATCTGCTTCGTCACCTTCGGGGTCGAGTTGCTGTCGTTCTGGGTACCGCCGCTGAGAGTGTCCGCCACGGGGTTCCATCGTACGTCAGAACCGGCGGGAGGCGCGACCCCCGGTCCGCCACGGGCGTTGCGCCCGGTGCGCGGTGCCGGGACGGCGGCCAGGAGGCGCTGCTCGCGCCCGCCACGGACGTCGCGCCGCGCGCGGGACCGGGCACGGCAGCCGGGAGGCGCGACCCCGGTCCGCCACGCACCTCGCGCCGCCCGCGCGGAGCCGGTCACGGCAGCCGGGAGGCGCGGCTCACGCCCGCCACGGACCTCGCGCCGCGCGCTGGACCGGGCACGACAGCCGGGAGGCGCGACCCCGGTCCGCCACGCACCTCGCGCCGCCCGCGCAGAGCCGGGTACGGCAGCCGGGAGGCGCTGCTCACGCCCGCCACGCACCGCGGCCCGCGCAGAGCCTGTGTACGGCAGCCGGCAGGCGCTGCTCACGCCCGCCACGCACGTCGCGCCGCCGCCCGCGCGGACGGCCGGACGCGCCGGAAGCGGCCGGCCGTTCGTCGGCGCGGCCTCCGCTCGGGCACCCCGCGGCGCGGCCGGGGCGACCTCCGTTCCACGCTGTGCCCGACGGCGCATCGGGCGCTCCGGCGGAGCGCCCGCTGTGCCCGACGGCGCATCGGGCGCTCCGGCGGAGCGGCCCATGCTCCCGAGCATGCGGACGGCCGGACGCGCCGAACGCGGCCGGCCGGCCGTCGGCGCGGCCTCCGCTCGAGCTTCCCGCGGCGCCGGAGGACGCGCGGTGGCGGTGGCGGTGACGGTGACCACGTCGCGGCCGCCGGCGGCCCCGGACGGGCGACCCGCGCCTCCCGACCGGCCGCGTTCCTACGCGCGCTGACCGGCGACGTCGAGGAGCTCGCGCGCGTGCTCCATGCCGCTCGCGCTGTCCCCGAGGCCCGAGAGCAGCCGTGCCATCTCCTGCAGCCGGTCCTCGCCCTCGAGTCGCCGCACGCTCGACGAGGTGACCGCCCCGCTGGCGTCCTTCACGACGTTGAGGTGGTTGTTCGCGAACGCCGCCACCTGCGCGAGGTGCGTGACCACGATGACCTGCGTCCGCTCCGCGAGCTTCGCGAGCCGCCGCCCGATCTCGATCGCGGCGGCACCACCGACGCCCGCGTCGACCTCGTCGAACACGAAGGTCGGCACGGTGGTGCTGCCGGCCATCACGACCTCGATCGCGAGCATCACCCGGGAGAGCTCACCGCCCGAGGCACCCTTGCCGATCGGGCGCGGGTCGGTACCGGAGTGCGGCTGCAGCAGGATCGCGACCTGGTCCCGTCCGTGCCGCCGGTACTCGCCGCCGTCGGTGACCTCGACGACCAGGGTCGCGCCGGCCATCGCGAGCGTCCCCAGCTCCGCGGTGACGCGCTTCGCCAGGTCGGTCGCCGCCTTCGACCGAGCCGCGGTCAGTGCGGCAGCGGCGGTGGCGAGCGTCTGCTCGTCCTGCGCGACGGCCTCCTGCAGTGCGGTGATGCGGTCGTCGTCCCCGTCGAGCTCGAGCAGCCGATCACTCGCGCGCTGCCCGTAGGCGATGACGTCGTCGACCGTGTCGCCGTACTTCCGGGTCAGGTTCGCGAGCAGTGCCCGCCGTTCGTTGATGAGCTCGAGGTCGTGCCCGGCGTCCGGTTCGAGCGACCCGAGGTAGCTCGACAGGCTCGCCGACGCCTCGGATGCCTGGATGCCGAGCTCGGTCAGCTGCTCGAGGACGGGCAGCAGCGCCGGGTCCGAGCCGGCCACGCGCTCGACCGCACGCCGCGCCGTCTCGACCAGCCCGATGACGTCCGGGGCGTCGTCGAGCGACTCGCTGGACAGGGCTTCGTGCGCGGTCCCGGCCGACAGCCGGAGTTCCTCGAGGTTGCCGAGCCGTTCCGCGCGCTCGGTCAGTTCGACGTCCTCGCCGGGCTGCGGGTCGGCTGCCTCGATCTCGTCGGAGGCCGCTCGGATCCGGTCGGCCTCGGCGACGCGGTCGTCCCGGTCACGGACCAGGGTCTCGAGCTCGCCCGCGTGCGCCTGCCAGGTGTCGTACGCCGTCACGTACGCGTCCAGGGCGCGTTGCACCGCCCGACCGCCGAAGCCGTCGAGCGCCGCGCGCTGTGCCGACGCCGACGTCAGCCGGATCTGGTCGGACTGCCCGTGCACCGTGACGAGCTGGTCGGCGAGTTCGCCGAGCACCGCGACCGGGGCGCTGCGGCCGCCCACCGTCGCGCGGCTCCGGCCCTCGGCCGACACGGTACGGGTGAGGATGAGCTCGCCGTCCTCGACGGTCCCGCCGGCGTCCTGCACGCGCGCGGCGACCGCGTCCTGCTCCGGGACGTGCCAGCGGCCCTCGACGACGGCGCTCGACGCGCCACGGCGCACCGAGCCGGCGTCGGCGCGCGCGCCGAGGAGCAGCCCGAGCGCGGTGACGATCATGGTCTTGCCCGCACCGGTCTCGCCGGTCACGACCGTGAAGCCCGGGCCGAGCTCGAGCGTCGTCTCACCGATGACGCCCAGGTCGGAGATGACGATCTCCTCGATCATGCGTCGTCCTCGACGGCGGGGCCGCGCCACCCGGCGACGGGCAGCTGGAACTTCGCGACCAGGCGGTCGGTGAACGGGGCGTCCTTGAGCCGTGCGACGCGGACCGGGTCCGTCGAGCGACGGACCTCGACCCGTGCGCCCGGTGGCAGGTCGTGGGTGCGGCGGCCGTCGCACCAGAGCACGCCGACGCCGCTCGTCCGGCGCAGCACCTCGACCGCGAGGGTGCGGTCCGGGCCGACGACGATCGGACGGGAGAACAGGGCGTGCGCGCTGAGCGGCACCATGAGGAGCGCGTCGACATCGGGCCAGACGATGGGACCGCCGCCGGAGAACGAGTACGCGGTGGACCCGGTGGGCGTCGCCACGACGACGCCGTCGCACCCGAAGGAGGACAGCGGACGCCCGTCGACCTCGGTGACGACCTCGAGCATGCGCTCCCGTGACGCCTTCTCGATCGTCGCCTCGTTGAGCGCCCACGAGGAGTACACGACCTCGTGCCCGACGACCACGTCGACCTGGAGCGTCACGCGCTCCTCGACCTTGTAGTCGCCCGCGAGCACCCGCTCGACCGTGGCGTGCAGGCCGTCGCGCTCGCTCTCGGCGAGGAAGCCCACGTGCCCGAGGTTCACGCCGACGATCGGTGCGCCGGTGCCGCGGACGAGTTCGGCCGCCCGGAGGATCGTGCCGTCGCCGCCGAGCACGACGACGATCTCGAGCTGGTCGGCCTGCACGTCGACGTCGAGGATGTCGACCTGGCCGACGGAGGCCTCGGCGCGACGGACGTCGGCGTACTCGTCGAACGGCATCACCGGGACGAGCCCGGCGTCGTGCAGGAGGTCGCAGACCTCGACCGCAGCATCGATGGAGTCCTGACGCCCCGTGTGGGAGACGAGCAGGATGTGGCGGTCGCTCATGCAGCCCCTTCAGTGAGTTCGGACGCCCGACCGATCCACGCTGTCGGGTTCCCCCATTCTGTCGGATCGCCACCGACACGACGCTGGAAGCGCGCGAGGTACTCGTGGTTGCCGTGCGTGCCGACGATCGGTGACGCGGCGAGACCGGTCGTCCCGAGGCCCGCGTCCCACGCCGACCAGAGGACGTTCATGAGGGCGTCGTTGCGCAGCGCGGCGTCGCGGACGATGCCCTCGCGCACACCGCCACGACCGACCTCGAACTGGGGCTTCACCAGGAGGACGAAGTCGTCGGCTGGTACCGCCCCGGCGAGGACCGGCAGCACCAGGCGCAGCGAGATGAAGGAGAGGTCCCCGACGACCAGGCTGGTCTCCGGGGCCGCGGCGTCGAGGGCTGCGTACTCGTCGGCGGTGAGGGTGCGCGCGTTCAGCCCCTCGACGACCCGGACACGGGCGTCGATCGCCAACGAGGGATCGAGCTGCCCGTGGCCGACGTCGAGCGCGACCACCCGTCGGGCGCCGCGGTGCAGGAGGACCTGCGTGAAGCCCCCGGTGCTCGCGCCGACGTCGAGCACGACACGGTCGGTGGGGTCCACCTCGAACGCGTCGAGGGCGTGCACGAGCTTCAGCGCTGCCCGCGAGACCCACTCGTCCTCGGTGTCGACGACGATCGGCACCTGCGGGGACACCGGCGCGGACGGCTTCACCACGGGGCGGCCGTCCACCGTGACCCGGCCGGCCTGCACGAGCTTGGCTGCCGCGGTCCGCGAGCGGGCCAGACCACGGGCGGCCAGGAGGGCGTCGAGGCGGACCGGCTGCGACGCCTCGTCCGTCCGGGTGCCCGCGTCGGTGGAGGCGTGGTCGCGAGGCTCAGGCACGGTGCGCGCTCCCGCTCTCGAGGCGCGTCCGGAGTTCGTCGTGCAGTGCCGCGAAGGCGTCCGCGCGCTGTTCGAGCGGCAGCGCCTCGGCGGCAGCGGCACGCGATGCGACGCTGTCGGGTGCGTCGGCGGTCGCGTCCGCATCGGTCCCGTCTCCGGCGCGGGCGAACCCTGCGGTGTCAGGGGCGTCTGCGGAGTCGAGGGCGTCCGTGGTGTCGGGTCCGTGCGCGGGTCGCCTCGTCTCGGGACCACCCGCACGCTCGTCGTTCGACACGTCGGTCAGGCTACTCGCCGCCGTGGAGCACGGGGTCCACGTCGAGGCCGTAGATGGCCAACCCCGACTCCCAGATCAGGGTCGACCCCGCACGGAGCAGGTTGATGGGCGTCCCGCGGTCGAGGACCCGGACGACGTGCCCGTGCATCGCGACGGTGGCGTCGCCGACCGTGACGTAGCGCGTGCCGTCGTGGTCCTCGCGCCGCACGGTGACCGGGTACGGCTCGGACAACCCGCGGAGGTCCTCGAGCACGTAGGTCGGACGCGAGCGCTGGTCGGCGGCGAGGACCTGCTTCGCCTGGTCGATGCCCGTCAGCACGAGGACGCTGGGGATGCCCGCGTCGTTCGCACCCTTGATGTCGGTGTCGAGGCGGTCACCGATGAACAACGGCCGCTCGCCCCCGAACCGCGCGAGCGCAGCGTCGAAGATCGGGCGCTCGGGCTTCCCCGCCACCACCGGCATGCGGCCCACCGCCTGGTGGACGGCGGACACCAGCGTGCCGTTGCCGGGCGCGATGCCGCGTTCCACCGGGATCGACCAGTCCATGTTCGTCGCGACCCACGGGACGTCCGGGTCCGCGAGCGCGAACGACGCCTCGGCCAGGTGCGTCCACCCGAGGTCCGGCGAGAAGCCCTGGATGACGGCTGCGGGTGCGTCGTCGGCACTCGCCGTGACCGTGAAGCCGGCTTCCTCGACGATGCTCGTCAGCCCGAGCCCGCCGGTCACCAGGACGGTGGAACCGGCCGGCACGAGGGTCTCGAGCAGACGGACGCCTGCCTGGGACGAGGTCACGACGTCCTCCGGGCCGACGACCAAGCCGTACTGCTCGAGGTGCTCGGCGACGTCGACGGGTCGACGCGAGGCGTTGTTCGTGATGTAGCCGACCCGAGCGGACCGAGCAGCGAGGTTGAGCGCCTCGACCGCGTGCGGGATGGCGTTCCGTCCGCGGTAGACGACACCGTCGAGGTCGGTGAGGACGACGTCCACACCGGCCGTCGGAGGCTCAGCCTGCTGCGGAGCCGTCGACGTCGCGGGGGTTGTCGTCGTCGATCTCGTCGATGTCGTCGTCGGGCTCGTCGGGCTCCCCGAGCTGGGCGGAGTCGTCGAGGCCGTCGACACCGTGCTCGACGACGTCGGAGTCGGCTGCGACGTCGGCGACGGGCTCGTCGTGTCCTTCGACTTCTTCCTCGACCACATCAACTGTCTCCCATGCGTTCTCGTCCGCTGCGGCGGCGAGGGCCTCGGCAGCGCGGTCCACCCGCGCCCACCACTCGTCGGCCTCGTCCTGTCGCCCGAGCTCCTCGAGCGTCGCCGCGTAAGCACTGTAGAGCGCCGGCGACCACGTGTAGGCCGTGGTCGGGTCGAGCTGTGGAATCTCCAGCTCGCCCAGCGCGGCTGTGGGGTTGCCGAGGTCGAGCCGCGCACCGGACATCGCGATCGCGAGCTCCACCTGCACGGCCGGGTCGAGCGCAGCACGGTCGATCGACCGTCCGAGCTCGAGCGCGCGCTCAGGGCGTCCCAGCCCGCGCTCGCAGTCGACCATCATCGGCAGCTGGTCGTTCTTGCCCGAGATCCGTCGGTAGGTGCGGAGCTCGCGGAGCGCCGTGGCGAAGTCGCCGGTGCGGTACGCGGTGATGGCCGCGGTCTCGCGGACGACCGCCACGCGGCCGGCCCGACGCGCTGCACTGAGCGCGTGCTGGTTCGCGGTCTCGGGGTCCTCGTCGACGAGGAGTGCCGCCATGACCAGGTGCTTCGCGACCCAGTCAGCGTTCTCCTTGCTGAGGGTCTTCAGCTCGGCGCGTGCAGCCGGGTCCAGGTCGCGGGCCGAGACCTCGTCCGAGATCTCCGGGTCCTCGTGCCGCGGGCGGATCGACCGCGTGCCGTACGGGTCGCGGTCTTCCCAGTCGTCACGCGCTGCCTCGCCGAACCGTGCACCGGCGTGCCGGTCACCGTCACCGAAGCGCCGACGCTCGCCACCGCTGTCGCCGCCACGGTTCGGACGGTCACTGCCGAAGGAACGACGCTCACTGTCACGCGGCGGACGACGGTCATCGCCACCGCGGAACGGACGGTCACCATCACGCGCCGGACGACGGTCGTCACCACCACGGGCGGCACGGTCACCATCACGCGGCGGACGACGGTCGTCACCACCACGGAACGGACGGTCACCACCGAAGGAACGACGCTCGCCGTCCCGCGCCGGGCGACGGTCATCGCCACCACGGAACGGACGGTCACCATCACGCGRCGGACGACGGTCRTCACCRCCACGGAACGGACGGTCACCACCGAAGGAACGACGCTCGCCGTCACGCGCCGGACGACGGTCATCACCACCACGGAACGGACGGTCACCATCACGCGACGGACGACGGTCATCACCACCACGGAACGGACGGTCACCATCACGCGGCGGACGACGGTCGTCACCACCACGGAACGGACGGTCACCGCCGAAGGGACGACGCTCGCCGTCACGCGCCGGACGACGGTCATCACCACCGCGCGCGGCACGGTCACCGCCGAAGGAACGACGCTCACCATCACGCGCCGGACGACGATCGTCACCACCACGGAACAGACGATCGCCTCGCGGCCCATCACCGCGAGGGGGACGACCCGCGTCATCGCGTTCGCCGCGCCACGCCGGTCGGGAGCCAGAGTCACGGAACGGACGGTCCCCGTCACGAGCGGGGCGGCCGACGTCGCGACGCTGGGGGCCTGTGTTCCCGCGCGGGCGATCATCGCCCCGGCCACCGCGCTGCCCTTCGCGACGTTCGAAGTCCCGAGGCCCGGACGACCAACGGTCGCTTCGCGGTGCACCGCCGTCCCGACGTGGCTCCCGGTCGGATCGACCCTGGCGGTCGCCGTCGTTCCGTCGCTGCTCGTCGTCGTTCGCCACCGTTGCTCCTCGTCGCGTGCCCGAAACTGTCCTCGGGCGATCGTCCGCTGTGTCGTTGTGTGTAGAGGCCGCACGAAGTCGGCACCGAAGCAAGTCCATCACGGACCGCTCGGCACGTCGAGTGCGGCGCAGAAACAGATGTGGCCACCGGCCTCCACGAGAACGAGGGTCTCCCCTGCGAGTTCTCGATGGAGGGCCGATGGCCACATCACTTACGTTGAGTCCGGCGGCGTCCTACTCTCCCACAAGGTCCCCCTTGCAGTACCATCGGCGCTGAGAGGCTTAGCTTCCGGGTTCGGAATGTGACCGGGCGTTTCCCTCTCGCTATGACCACCGGAACACTGTCGACCCGAAACGGATCAAACACTGTTCCTTCATGCTGGTTCAGCTGAAGTATTCAGTTTGATTCCCGATCGTCTGTCGGGAACCACAAAGTGGACGCGAGCCCCCACCACAAGGGTGGGGAAATAATTGTGTTGTCAAGTCTTCGGCTTATTAGTACCGGTCAGCTCCACG
>NZ_MCIG01000044.1 GCF_001705035.1 Curtobacterium sp. UCD-KPL2560
GGCTGGGTCTCTCCGGGCCTGGGTCTCTCCGGGCCCGGGGTCGGGGCCGGGCAGCGTCCGTCGTGGGGTGATGTGCCGTACATACCGAGAGCGTGACCGGAACGTGGAACATCAGTACGTTGCCTCCTGATGTGGACGACACCCTCCGTCGTCCACCGCGACAGGAGGTCCATGGACATGCGCAGGTCACCCATCGCCAGGGCTGCCGCGACGGCATCCGTGTCGTCCGTGGTGCTCGGTTTCGTGCTCGCGACCGCGGCACCCGTCGGTGCGGCGCAGTCCGCGACGGGGTCGGTACCGTCGGCGGCGCCCGGCGGGGCCGTCGACCTCGCCCTCGAGGTCGCCCAGGACGGCAACGGCCCGTTCACCCCGACCGAGGGTCCCGGCGCCGACGCGAGTGCGACGAACGGGATCGTCCGCACCCGCGACGCGATCACGTACCGCGTGACCATGACCTCCACGGGCGGAGCGAGCTCGAACGAGCGCTTCACGCTGACCGCTCCGACGGGGACGAGCTGGGCCGGGGTGCCGGGTCGGTGCACGGGCGCCGGGTCGGCCGTGACCGGTCAGGACCTCACGTGCAACCTCGGCACCGTCGACGAGGGCCGGGCCGTCGTCGTGCCCGTCGTGCTGCAGGTCTCCGCAGAGCGACGGGACGGGGACCGGCTCGAGGTCGCCGCCACCGGTACGGCCGACGCCGCGGCGAACGGGACCGTGACGGCCTCCTCGCCGGCGACGACGGTGTCGGCGGCGGCCCGCTACAACCTGAGCAAGGACGTGCAGGGCTCGGTCCTCCGCACCGGGGTCCCCGGTCCGGACGGCGTGACCCGGGGGATCCAGCTCGTCTACCCGATCGCGGTGGACTGGCAGCCGGTCGTCCCCGGGCAGGGGCTGCTCGGCTTCGCGGCGAGCACGGGTCCGATGACCTTCACGGACGACCTGTCGCAGATCCTCGGTGACCTGCCGTCGCAGGCGGTGCTCTGGAACGGGGGCGCTCCCGCGTGCGGGCCGAACGGCGCGGCGGAACCACGCCTGACCGGACTCCCCGGCGGCGCCGGCGGGGGCGAGCGTGCCGTCGCCGACTCGGGGGAGCTCTCCTGCTCGCAGGCGGGTCCCGGTCGCCCGGTCGACGTCCGCATCGACGGCACGGTCACGGACCCGGACCGCATCCCGACCAGGAACATCGCGGGCGGACCGATCGTCGGCGGCCAGAAGCCGTACGTCGTCAGCGGGTACCTCAGCCTGTGGATGCCGACCCCGCCGGCGGGCACGTCGGTGCAGTCGACCAACACCTACTCGGCGTTGCAGACGACGTCGGTGACCGGTGCCCCGAACTTCCCCGGCAGCACCGAACCGACGGCGGACAACGCCTCGCGCCGGACGATCGTCGAGTACGGCCCCGGCAACGCGTCGAAGCAGCTCTACCGCGTGCGCGACGGCGGCGCGGCGGTCGACATCGGTTCCGCGAAGCGCGGCGATCCGTGGGCGACGCCCGGGACCCTGCTCCGCAGCGATGTCTCCGCGAGCAACGCCGGGCTGACGACCCTCCGCGGTGTGGTGCTCTGCGACACCTTCGACCGTGCGACGCAGCGCCTGACCACGCTCGACCGGGTGACCGCCTGGACCTCGCGGCTGGGTGGTGCCCGGGTGCAGTACGCCGCGTTCACCATGTCCTCCCCGGAAGCCGGGCGGACAGCGACGTGCGACGACGGCGACGGGCCGTGGTACGACAATCCCGAGGACGTCCCCGGCGGCGCCGGAGCGGTCGGCGCCGTGCGGGCGACGGGTGACGTCCTCGGCGGCGAGCAGGCGTCCCTCCACTCGTACGTCACGACCGAGGACGCGCCGAACGGCACCCGCGCGCGTGACTTCGGGCACGTGTGGTTCGGCGACCGGGCGACGACGTGGGTGCACGACGCCTCGCCGGACCCGGGGCTCGCCGCCGGACCGCTCGCGGACAGCGTCGTCCTCACCGAGGACCTGGCACGGATCACGAAGAAGGTCGTCGACCCCGGGCACGACGCGGCCGACACCCCGGACGAGACGACCTCGACGACCGCCGGTGCCACGGTCGAGTACGCGCTCTACCCGACGTTCACGAACGGCAAGACCACGGGGCAGCCGGCCGAGGTGACGGTCCAGGACGTCCTGCCGCAGCACACCCGCTACGTCGACGGCAGTGCCTCGGCACCGCCCGTCGTGGACACCGTGACCGATGCGGGCGGCGAGGGACACCAGCGCCTGACGTGGACCCTGCCCGCCGTCCGGCCGAACGCCCCGATCGAGCCCCTGACCTACACCGCTGCCGTCGCCGACACGGCGCCGCCCGGCCCGATCACGAACACGGCCTCAGCGTCCTCGCCCACCGACGCATCGGACGCGCAGTACCGACAGGCGTCGCGAGCGGTGCAGGTCGTGCGCGGCGGTGGCGTCAGCGTGCTGAAGGCCGCCGTCGACCCCGTCGTGCTCGTCGGGGACGACCTCCGGTGGGACCTCGTGTCCACGAACACCGACACCACTCCGGTCGACGGCGTGGACGTGATCGACGTCCTGCCCCACCGCGGGGACGACCAGGGCTCGGCCTTCCACGGCTCGGTCGCGCTGGCCGGGCCCGTGCCGGTCGACACCGACGGCGGCGAGCAGGTCACCTACACGCGCGCTCGTCCGACGGACGTCGACCTCGACGGTGGCCACCCGTCGAACCGGCCGGGCGGTTCGACCACGTGGTGCGCCGAGACCGCGTTCGGGACCGACGGGTGCCCGGCGACCCTGACCGACGTGACCGCGGTCCGGATCCAGCGCACGGCACCGATCGGGGTCGGGGAGTCCGTCCGGCACCGGGTCGCCGTCCACGGCGTCGGAGCCCACGACGGTGACTCCTACACGAACCGCTTCGGGCTCCGGTCGTCGAGCCTCGCGCTGCCGGTGCGGTCGAACCCCGCGACGGTCCGGGTCGTGTCCGGTGCGGTCGGTGACCGCGTGTGGGACGACCGTGACCACGACGGCGTGCAGGACCACGGCGAGCCGGGGGTCGCCGACGTCGCGGTGGCCCTGCGGGGGACCGACGACCGTGGTGCCGAGGTGACCGAGCGGACGACGTCCCGCGCGGACGGCACCTACCGGTTCGACGGTCTGCGCCCGGGCCGCTACACGGTGGTGTTCTCCGCGCCGGACGACTCGGCCTTCACGACACCGCACGTCGGGGACGACCGGGCGGTCGACTCCGACGCGGGCCCGGACGGGCAGACCGACCCGGTCGAGCTCGGACGCGAGACCGACGCTGCCGGTGCCCTCACCGGGGTCCGTCGCGACGACACGGTCGACGCCGGGCTGGTCGTCGACGAGCCCGGCGAGCCCGGTGGGCCGGACGGACCGGGTGGGCCCGACGGACCGGGCGAGCCCGGCGGCCCGGACGGTGGGTCCGGACCCTCGAGTGGTGGCCGAGGAGCCGACGGCGGGTCCGGCGCTGGCGATCGTGCGGGTGCCGGGACGCCGGGCACCGGGGCGCTCGCCTGGACGGGAGCCGACGTGCGCCTGCCGATCGTGCTCGCCGTGGTGCTCCTGGTGGTGGGGGCGGCGCTCGCCGCGAGGACCCGGAGGCAGCGCGGTCGGTCCTGAGCGACCGGGGATCGGTGCCGGCACCCGCGCACGAGGGCGCAGGTGCCGGCACGTCGGTCAGATCGGCCGGTCGCCGGCGACGGGATCAGGACGAGAAGTCGCGCACCAGGTGGTCCGGCGTCGCAGCGAGCACCGCCGCGACGAACCGTCGGCCCCGCCACCACTCCGCGGCCCGGATGTGGAACGAGTCACCCTGCGTGTCGACGATGGTCACGCCCTCGCTGCCGCGTCTGCCGACGACGGCCGCCTGCGCCAGGTCGACTTCGCGGGACTCCTCTCCACGCGGCCGGAGGACCAGGCGGTGGTCGACGATCTCGGCGTGCATCGTCGCCAGTCCGCTCAGGAGCCGGTCGCGGTGCGTGCTCCGGCCGCGTCCGGGGCGCGCCGGGAACCACACACGAGGGGGGACCGGCCTGCCGATCTTCGCGTCGTCGTGCTCCAGACCGTGCCGCCGCGCGAGTGCCGCGAAGTCGACGTCGGCGTCGCGGTCGACGCAGACGAGCAGCGTCGGGAACGCGTCCTCGAGGGCTTCCCGCAGCTGCGCGAGCTCGGCGGGGGAGACGGGGGAGTCGGCGCTCGGGGCCAGGCCGATCCCGCGGAGTCGTCGCAGCATCGTCGCCCAGATCGTCACGTCGGGGCCGGAGGAGGGATACAGCGCGTTGAGCGCTCGGGAGGCGTCGATCCTGGCGATCGTGGCGGCACTCGGTCCGTGCTCCGCCAGACGCCGGAACACCCCGACGACGGCGGCGGTGGTCTCCTCGACGTCGGAGTCGTCCCCGTCGGCCGTCACGGCGACGACGCTCGTGTCCGCGTCCAGGTCGAGCGTGTGCGAGCTGACGTCGTACGCGAGCGCCGCCTCGATGCGGAGCGCGTCGAAGACCTCGTGTTCGATCACCGCGTCGGCCAGCGGCGCGACCTCCGCCGGGACGACGACCGAGGCGGCCGTGCCGCCGAGGGCCGACTCGACCAGGGCGCCGCGGCGCATCGGTCCGGTCCACCGCTCGATGCGGGTGCTCGGGCGGCCCGGACGGCCGGCGGGCAGCGGGAGGTCGATCACCTCGGGCGGAGCGGTGCCCCCACGGACGATCACCACCGCGTTCTCGGCGACGAAGCGCTCCGCGACCCAGTTCCGGACCTCCTCGGCGGTGATGCCCGCGACCGCGGCCGATCCCGCTCCCGAGCGACCAGGGCCGGCCGGTCCGAAGCGTGCCGTGTGCACCGAGGCGACCTGCTCGTGGAAGCGCAGCCGGTCTTCCTTCTCGAGCACCCTGCGTTCCCGCACGACCGTGTCGTCGGTGGTCTCGGCGAGGGCCGAGACCGAGGCCGCGAACCGCCCGAGGAGTGCCAATGCCTCGTCGGTGGTCTCGGTGGTGACCTCGAAGAAGGTGACGTGGTCGTGCGTGGTGGCGTTGTGCCACGTGGTGATCGGGAGCGCCCCACGGACCGCGAGGTGCTCCACGAGGTGGGTGATCCCGGCGAGGGTGACCGGCTCGTCACAGGAGCCCACGCCGAACGCCAGCCGTGCCTCGACGACGCCCGGTGCGGAGGCGTGGACGGTCGGGACGGGGCGGAGCTGTTCGGGCACAGGTCATGCTCACACGGAACCCGGCGGCGACCGCGCCCCAGTCCGAGGGCCGGTGAGTGGGCGGCTCGGGTGTCGGCCCGTGCCGGTCAGCGTCCCGGCGGTCCCTCGGTGCGGGACCCGTGCCGCCGCACCACGAGCAGCAGCACCGCCCCGCCGACGAGCCCGACCGCGACCACCACCGGCACGCGGAACGCCAGCGCCGTGACCGCACCGCCGAGCCCGCGCCCGGCCAGCAGCGCCGCGCCGCCGACCGCGACGGACAGCACCACGGCCGCACCGGCGACCACCTCGGCGACACGACGCTCACCCGCGCTCGGCGTCCGCTCCGCCCGGGGTGCCGTGCGCCGCCACCAGACCACGGCGGCCACGAGCAACGCGAGCAGCCCGAGCGCCGACGACGTGTCCTGCAGGAAGAACGGGAGCGGGTACCCGCCCACCGTGCCCTCGCGGAGCGCCGGCCAGGCCTGGACCACGAACCCGTGGCCGTGCGTGAAGCCGTCCCAGACGACGTGGGTCACGCTGCCGAGCACGCACCCGACCAGGACCGGCAGTACGCGCCGGACCGTGACCAGCAGTGCGCGCCGGATGCGGACCGGCAGTGCGTCGGGGTCCCCGACCCTCCGCGCCTGCGGGGAGCACCTCCGGACGGGCCGCGGCGTCGCCCACGACAGCGGGACGCGCGCCCGGACACCCGGGACGACCGGAGCCCACGCCGGACGGACGAGCAGCCACCACACGCCGAGCACGACGAGCGAGACGGCGAGGTCGATCGTCGGGATGCCCCACCAGGAGTGCGCGTCCTCGTACCGGGGCAGGAACGGAGCGAACAGCACGGTGTCCGGGGCCATCGACCCGACGGCGACGGCGGCGACCGGGACGGGGAGTCGCCGCGCGCCGAGGGCGACGACGGCGTGGCTCACGGTGAAGGGCACGGTGTCAGCGCACGAGGTGGGTGCGGCGCATGAACCACTCCACGCCCTCGGCCAGGGCGACGCCGGCGGTGTGCCAGTCGTGCCCGCCGCCCTCGATCATCCGGACGGTCACGTCGGTCCCCGCCGCCCGTGCCGCGTCGGCGATGACCGGGACGACCGGCCCGTAGCGGCTGTCGTCGGCCCCCGCGGCGATGAAGGCCGCCGAGGACCGGTACGGCGCGTGGTCCTGGAGCAGTCGGACGGGCTGTGCGTCCTCGAACGCCGCCCGGTCACCACGGAAACCCCGTTGGACGGTTTCATCCTGGTCACCGAGCGTCGGTCCGCGCTGCCCCGAGACGTCGATCCAGGACCCGAAGCGGTGCGGGAACGCGGCGCCGAGCTGCACCGCGCAGGTGCCGCCCTGCGAGAAGCCGCCGATCGCCCACCGGTCGGCGGACTCCGCGGCGTGGAGGTGTCGGTGCACCCACGCGGGGACGTCCTCGGTCAGGTAGGTCGCGCTGTTGCCGAGCGGACCGTCGACGCACATCGGGTTGTTCGTCGCGGCTCCGAGCTGGTCCGGCATCACGACGATCGGGGCGAGCCCGTGGTGTGCCGCCGCCAGGGCGTCGAGTCGTGCGACCATCCGGCCGGCCTCGACGATGTTGGCGGGCGCTGCTCCCGGCCCCTGCCCGGAGAGCATGACGACGACGGGCAGCACGGGGGCGTGCTCGACGAGCGCCGCGGGCGGCAGGTACACGATGGCGGGACGGGCCCGGAAGTGCGAGGTGTCGCCCGGGATCCGGACCGAGCCGTACCGTCCGTGCGTGGGCATGTCCGACGGCGGCTGCCACGCGGCGGCGTCCGCGGCCCGGGTGGACGGGGAGGGATCGTCCGGCAGCGCCAGGGCGGGCACGTGGGACTCACCCAGGGCGTCGGCGACGGTGGGGAACAGACCCGCGTCACGGTTGATCGCGAGCGCGCCGGACAGGACGGCGAGCGGCACGAGGACCGCGGCCACCACGCGGGTGCGCGTCCGTCCGCGCACGAGGCCGACGACCGCCACACCGAGGAGCGCGCAGACGACGCCCGTCCAGATCCGGTCGACCCACGTCGGGGCGATGCCGAGCACGTCGAGGACGTCGCCGAGGAACCAGGAGAGCAGCGCGCCGAGCACTGCACCGGCCACGAGCGCGACCGCGAGCGGTCGCCAGGCCCGCCGGACTGCGAGGACGACGCCGAGGGCCGCCACGACGGTGACCGCGTAGAGCGGGAGCAGGAGGTGGGCGGAGAGCAGGGGGAGGGTCGTCACGAGGGTCCTGGGGGTGTGGTGTCCGCGGAGCGCGGCTTCGGCGTGCTGTTCGGCACCGTAGCGAGCGGAGGTGTCCTGCGGGGGCCGGAACGGCCGTTCCGGGGTGCCTTCCATGCTGATCCTGAGTCATCCCGCACCGAGGTGGCCGGCCGACGGCCGGAGACTGTCCGGTCGGCTGATCGGAAGGGGTCGCGCGGCCGATGCGGCGGCAGGCGGTCGCAGGCGCCGCGGAGACCGGACGGGAGGCGCGGTGCGGCAGCAGGGGACGGCGGGCGCGGTGCTGCGGGACGGACGGGAGGCGCGGTGCCGGTCCGGCGGCGCGGCTCGCCTCCGCCCCCTGGTCACGGTGGCAGGGTCGGCGGATGGAGTACACGGACTACGACACCCGGCTCGCCGCCTACGGCGTCGTCACGGACGGCGACCGCGTGCTCCTCGCCCGCCTGCGCATCGCCGAGCGGGGCACGTGGACGCTGCCCGGCGGCGGGGTCGAGTTCGAGGAGAGCGTCGAGCAGGCCGTCGTGCGGGAGATCCGCGAGGAGACCGGCTACGAGGCGACCTGCGGCGCGCTCCTCGGGGTGCGGCACCACATCGTGCCCGTCGAGCGGCGACTGCACGCCACCGGTCGGCCCATGAAGGCCGTCCAGGTCGTGTTCCGGGCGTCGGTCACGGGCGGTTCGCTGCGCCACGAGGCGGACGGCACCACCGACGAGGCCGCCTGGGTCCCGATCGCCGAGCTGCCCCACCGACGGCACGGGCTGCTCGTGCCGATCGCCCTCGGGTGGGCGGGCGTGCTCGGACGCTGAGCCCGGCCCGTGCCGGTCCCGGCCGGTGGCGTCGTCGCTGTGGGGACACCCGGGCACGGACGGAGCGGGAAACCGGGCGGCGTCCACGGTCCGTCGGTAGCGTCGTGCCACGACGTCGAGCGAGAGGAGCGGACGTGCACGGCGAGGCGACCGACCTGTCCGCCCGGCTCTGGGACGAGCGGGCGGTGCTCGCGCAGCTCGTCGACGACGCCGACCGCGCGGACGTCGTCCCGGCGCTGTTCGAGCGGCTCCGTGCGCTGCGCCTGGAGCGGGACGTCCTGGTGCACGCCCTCGCGGCCCGGTGGGGCGCCGCACAGCCCGACCGGCGCGACGCCCTCGGTCACCCCGACGGCACACACCTGCCCGGCAGCGCGCTCGCAGCCGGCGGCACGGAAGCGCCCGGCAGCACCGACGATGCCGACCCGGACGCCCTGGCGGCGCTCGCCGCGGTCGCCCCGCCACCGTGGGACCTGCTCCTCCCCGGACACGTGGACGCGCTCGACCGCCTCGCGGCCGAGGTGACCGCGGCGCTGCCCCCCGGACCCCTGCGGGACGAGTGGGAGCGCCTCGACGTCACTCCTCGACGACGCTGAGCACGTTGCCCGACGGGTCGGTGAACCACGCGATGAGCGGTCCGCCGTGCCGGTTCACCCCGCGCTCGTCGGTGAGGCCCTCGTAGCGGAGGAACGCGACGCCGGCGGCGGTGAGCTCGTCGACCGCGGCGTCCACGTCCGGCACCGGGAAGTTCAGCACCGTGGCGGACGCCGGCTCGTGGGCGTCGCCCTTCGGGTACAGGAGCACGCGGTGTCCGTCGCCGAGCAGCAGCGACAGCATGCCGTGCTCCTCGCGCACCGGGACCCCGAGGACCCCCTCGTAGAACCTCCGGGCCGTCGGCACGTCCCGCACCGAGAACCCGCTGAACGCCTTCGTCGCGTCGATCACCGCACCAGGCAACCACCGACGGCGCCCCGCCGCACACCGACGGCCCGGCCGCACACCGAGTGCCCTCCCGGAGCCGGCCCGGCGGCTGCACGCCACGTCCGCACCGCCCGGTGGTAGGAACGTGCCATGGCAGCTGACGAGCACCGCGGCGACGGGCGCGCCGCGGACGGACCGCACCAGAGCCGACGGTCGTTCCTCCGGCGGGCGGGCATCGGGGCCGCCGGTGCCGCGGTCGGTGCGGGTGCGGTCGGTGCGGGGGTCGCGGCGGCACGCGGGTCCGACGAGCGCTACGGCTTCGCGCCGCTCCCCGAACGCGCCGAGCCCGGGTTCGACCACGTCGTCGTGCTCATGTTCGAGAACCGCAGCTTCGACCACGTGTTCGGCCGGCTGTACACCGACGCCGAGCTCCGACCCGGGCAGTCCTTCGCCGGGCTGCAGCGCGGCACGCACGAGAACACCGCCCCGGACGGCACGGTCGTCGCGGCACACGTCTACGAGGGCAGCACCGACCACGTGATGAGCCAGCCGGACCCCGACCCCGGCGAGTTCTACCCGCACGTCAACACGCAGTGGTTCGGCACGGTCGACCCGCCCGGCAACGCCGATCCCGGCCGGAACGGGTACGCGCCGCCGTACAACGCACCGGCCGACACGAGCCGCCCGACGATGTCCGGCTTCGTCCGGGACTACGTGGTGAACTACCGGCTCGAGCGCGGCGTCGAGCCCACGCGCGACGAGTACGAGCGCGTGATGGGGGGCTTCTCGCCCGCGATGCTCCCGGTCTTCTCGACCCTGGCGAAGTCGTTCGCGGTCTACGACCACTGGTTCTGCGCGGTGCCGTCGCAGACGTTCTGCAACCGGTCGTTCTTCCATGCCGGCACGTCGCACGGCTTCGTCACGAACGGTCAGCCGGACGGACCCGCCAAGTGGCTGGACGCCCCGGACGTCCCGACGCTCTTCACCCGGCTCGAGGAGGCCGGCAAGAGCTGGCGTGTCTACTTCGACGCCGACCAGGTCGTCTCGCTCACCGGCTTCCTGCACGCCCCCTCGATCGAGCGGTACTGGAAGACCAACTTCCGGAGCATGGCGCAGTTCCACGAGGACGCAGCGAACGGGAACCTGCCCGACTACGCGTTCGTCGAGCCCCGGACGATGTTCGACCACAACGACATGCACCCGCCGGTCTCCCGCCCGAAGGTGGTACCGGAGGCCGACGGCGCGACGTTCGACAGCGCGATGAGCGACGTCCGTGCCGCCGAGGCCCTGCTCGCCGAGGTGTACGGCGCGATCCGGGCCAGCCGCTCGACCACGGGCTCGAACGCCGTGAACACCGCGCTGGTCGTGACCTTCGACGAGCACGGCGGGATCTACGACCACGTCCCGCCGCCCACCGCCACCCCGCCGACGGGCACCGCGGAGCCGGGGGAGATGGGCTTCGGGTTCGACCGGCTGGGCGGCCGCGTCCCCACCTTCGTCGTGTCGGCGTACACCGAGCCCGGCACGATCGTGAACACCCCGATGCACCACGGCTCGATCGCGCACACGCTCTGCCAGCAGCACGGCCTCGAGCCGCTCACGCACCGGGACGCCGACGCCGAGGGCATCCACAACGTCCTGAACCGGCGCGTCCCGCGGCAGCCGCAGCTCTGGCCGGAGGTCACCGCGCCCTACGTCCCGACGAACCCCGAGGCCGCCGCCCGCCGCCGTCGTCCCCGCGGTGCCGAGCGCGACCGTCCGGTCACGGCACCGGGGAAGGGGCTGCTCGGCCTGCTCCTGGCCAAGTACGAGCCCGGCGCCCCCGTGCCCGAGACCTTCGGCGACGCCTACGACGTGCTGACCGAGCACGGACTCGGCCTGTTCGGCGACCGCGACTGACTCCGCCCGGTCCGCCCGACACCGCGTCTGCGAGGATGACCGCGTGACCGCCGAGAGCTCGACCGACGACGCCGTCGCCCGTGCCGTGGAGCTCGCCGGTGCCGGTGGCCGTGTCGTGCTCGGCATCGTCGGTGCCCCGGGTGCGGGCAAGTCGACCCTGGCTCGCCGGATCGTCGCCGCGGTCGACGCGCAGCACGGACCGGGCACCGCCGTCCAGGTGCCGATGGACGGGTTCCACCTGGCGAACCGCGCACTCGACGCCCTCGGACGCCGCGACCGCAAGGGTGCGGTGGACACCTTCGACGGTGCCGGCTACGTCGCGCTCGTCCGCCGCCTGGTCGCCGCCGACGAGCCCGTCGTCTGGGCGCCGGACTTCGACCGGACGGTCGACGATCCGGTCGCCGGCAGCATCGCCGTGCCGCGGGCCGCACGCCTCGTCGTCACCGAGGGCAACTACCTGCTCGACGAGGACGAGCCGTGGTCGGCGCTGGCGACGCTGTTCACCGAGACGTGGGCGTGCGTCGTCGCCGACGACGTCCGCGTCGACCGACTGGTCGGCCGGCACGTCCGACACGGACGCGACCCGGAGTCGGCCCGTGCCTGGGCGGTCGAGGTCGACGGCGTGAACGCCGCGAGGGTCGTGGCGGGGCTGCACCGCGCCTCCAGGACGGTCCTGACGTGACCGGAACCGGCGCGACCGACCCGACCTGACCTGACCTGATCTGACCCGACCACCACCGCACCACACGACCGACGGGACCGACCATGACCATCGCCATCACCGGCGCGATCGGCAACATCGGCGGCGCCGTCGCCCGCGCGCTCGCCGCAGCCGGCACGCCCTTCCGGATGCTCGTGCGCGACCCCGCCCGCGCACCGGAGCTGCCCGGGACCGAGGTCGCCGTCGCGTCGTTCGCCGACGTCGACGCGAGCCGGGCCGCCCTCGAGGGCGTCGACCTGCTGCTCATGGTCTCCGGCGCCGAGGCCGAGGACCGCCTCGCCCAGCACCGCGCCTTCGTCGGGGCCGCGGCGACCGCGGGCGTCCGGCACGTCGTGTACACGTCGTTCGTCGGGGCCGCGCCCGACGCGACCTTCACCCTCGGGCGCGATCACTGGGCGACCGAGGAGGCGATCCGCGCGACCTCGATGGCGCACACGTTCCTGCGGGACTCGTTCTACCTCGACTTCGTCGAGGACCTGGTCGGCGAGGACGGCGTGATCCGCGGTCCGGCTGCGGACGGTGCGATGGCCGCGGTCGCCCGGGCGGACGTCGCACGGGTCGCCACCGAGGTGCTGCTGCACCCGTCGGCGCACCTCGACCGCACGTACGAGCTGACCGGGCCGGCGGCGATCACCCTCGCGCAGGCGGCGGCGATCGTCGCCGAGGTGCGCGGGCGCGAGGTCTCGTACCGCCCGGAGACGCTCGAGGAGGCCTACGCCTCCCGCGCGCGGTGGGAACCGGCGCCGTGGCAGGCGGACGCGTGGGTGAGCACGTACACGGCGATCGCCGAGGGCGCGCTCGCCCGGGTGTCGGGCGACGTCGAGCGGGTGACCGGGCGGCGGCCGATGACCCTGCGCGAGGTGCTGGCCGCAGGCTGACGCGGCGTGGGGGACGCGCGCGGGGTCGCCGCGCGTCCGCCGCCGGGCCGGGCACCGCGGATTGAGCAGAAGACGTCGGGTGGCGGGCCCCGACCCGACAGTTGCTGCTCCATCGGCGGCCGGGAGGCGCGGGGTGCGTCCGGCAGGCCGGGTGCGGCCCGCGACGGGGCGGACGGGAGGCGCGGGGTGCGTCCGGCAGGCCGGGTGCGGTGCGGGTGCGGTCGCGTCGGGCTCAGGGCACCCGGCGGGCGGCCAGGGTCCCCGCGACGCCGAGCATCAGCACCGACGCGAGCACGACGAGCAGCGGCACCGTCCAGTCCCCGGTCGCCCCGTGCAGGGACCCGGCGACGAGCGGTCCCGCGGAGCCGATCAGGTACCCGCCGCCCTGCACGAACGCCGACATCCGGCGGGCGTCGTCGTCGCTCGTGACGATCCGCACGATGATGATGAACACGACCGTGATCCCACCGCCCTGGGCCGCCCCGCCGAGTACCGACCAGAGCAGCCACAGCTGCGGGGCGAACAGCAGCCCGAGCGGCATCGCGAGCCACAGGAACGCGACGAGGGCGATGATCGCCCGCGGCCGCCACCGGGACGCGAGCACCGGGACGCCGAGCGCACCGACGACCGCGAGGATCTGGAACACCGACGAGCTCGCCCCGGAGGACTCCGCCGAGAACCCGATCTCGTCGTGCAGCAGCGTCGGGATCCACGCCGTGAGCGCGTAGTACGAGAACGCCTGGCCACCGAAGGCCAGCGTGAGTCCCCACGTGATGAGCCGTCGGGCCGGCCGCACCGGCTCGGGCGTCGTCGTCCGCGGGGCCCGGGCGTCGACCGTGTGCACGCTCCCCGTGTCGGTCGTGACGGTCGAGAGCAGCTCGACCGGACCGGTCTCGACGACCGGCTCGACCCGCTCCGGACGGCGCCACGCGGCACGCGGTCCGACGGCGAACGACCACGCGACGCCGGCGACGAGCGCGAAGCCGGCCCACACCGCGATCGCGACCGGCCAGCCCCACACGGCCGCGATCGGCGCGGTGCCGAGCGACGTCGTCATCGACCCGACGTTGAGCGCGGACGTGTACACCCCGGTGACCAGGCCCACGCGTTCCGGCGAGGTGTCCCGTCGGATCACGACCGGGACCACGACGTTGCCGATCGTGATGCCGATGCCGATCACCGCGGTGCCGACGAGCAGCGCCGTCGCCGAGGGCACCGAGCGCAGCACCGTGCCGACGAGCACGATGACGAGCGACAGCGAGACCGCCCGCTCCGGGTCGGCCTTGGCGATGAGCCAGCTCGCGAACGGCGTCGCGAGCGAGAAGCACAGCACCGGGATCGTCGTCAGCAGCCCCGCGACCGTCGCGGTCAGGCCGAGGTCGAGCCGGATCTCCCCGATCACGGGCGCGGGCGCGACGATCGGCCCGCGGAAGTTCAGGGCGATGAGGACGATCGCGGCCGGCAGCACCCAGGCGGCCCCCTGCACCCCTCGACGGACGGCGGTGGTCATCGCGGTGCTCGGTCGTCCGGCAGCAGGATCGGCAGCAGGTCGAGCGGCGTCGCGGCCTGCGCGACGGTGCCGGCGGCTTCCTCCGGGGCGCCGTAGCCCCACGCGGCGAACACGACCGGGACGCCGTGCACCTGCGCGCCCTCGACGTCGTGCATCCGGTCGCCGACGAGCACCGGACGGCTGACGTCGTCGCCGCGGGCGGCCAGGCGGCGGAGGGCCTCTTCGACGACGTCGGCCTTGGCACTGCGCACCTCGTCGTCGCTCGCGCCGGTCACGACGTCGATCCAGGGGAGCAGGCCGTAGTGGTCGAGGATGAGCGTCGCCGGCGTCTCGGGCTTGCTCGTCGCGGTCGAGATCGGCAGGCCGGCCTCGTGCAGGGTGCGGAGGACGACGTCGACGTCCGGGAACATCGCGGAGTCGAGCGCACCGTGCGACAGGTAGTGCTCGCGGTACACGGCCAGCGTGTGGTCCGCCTGCTCCTCGTCCATGCCCATGGCGATGCGGAAGGTGTCCATGATCGGCGGTCCGACGAAGGACATCAGCGTCGCGGTGTCCGGGACGGGCACGCCGACCGTGCGGAAGGTGTGCTTCATGCTCTCGAGGATCCCCGGAGCGGAGTCGCTGATGGTGCCGTCGAGGTCGAACAGGATGGCGGTGTACGGGCGCGTCATGTCCTGCCCACCCTAGTCGCGGCGGTGGGGGCGACCCGGAGCCGGGCCGCAGGGCGCGGTCGGAGCCGCGCCGCGCCTCCCGTCCGACCCGGTCGTGGCGGTGACGTGCGCCCCTGCGCGGGGTGCGTCGCTCAGAACAGGCGGGTGTGCCCGCCCTCGATGCCGCGCATCGCGTCGTAGTCGAGCACCAGGACGCGGATGCCGCGGTCCTCGGCGAGGGTGCGGGCCTGCGGCGCGACGGTCTGCGCGGCGAGCACGCCCTGGACCGGCCGCAGGTGCGGGTCGCGGTTCATCAGCTCGAGGTAGCGCGTGAGCTGCTCGACGGCGTCGATGTTGGCGTTGCGCTTCATCTCGACCGCGACGCTCGCACCGGCGTCGTCCCGCGCCAGGATGTCGACCGGGCCGATCGCGGTCATGTACTCGCGGCGGACGAGGGTGTGCCCCTCGCCGAGGAGCTCGATCTGCTCGGCCAGGAGCTGCTGCAGGTGCGCCTCGACGCCGTCCTTGACCAGACCCGGGTCGATGCCGAGGTCGTGGGTCTCGTCGGCGACGACCTCGTACAGGCTCACGATGAGCTGGTCCTGCGTCTTCTTCTGCGTGACGGTCCAGACCTGCGTGATGCCGGCCTCGGCCTGCTCCGCGGAGGGCTCGCCCATCTCGATCGAGCACGGCGGGCTCATCCAGTTGAGCGGCTTGTAGCTGCCGCCGTCGGAGTGCACGAGCAGGGAGCCGTCGGCCTTCAGCATGAGCAGCCGGGTCGCGAGCGGCAGGTGGGCCGAGAGGCGTCCGGCGTAGTCGACGGAGCAGCGGGCGATGACGAGACGCACCCGGTGATCCTAACGGGGGTCGCGCGTCGCGCTCTCCTGCTGCTCGGTCTGGAGGCGCGGCTCGCCCCCGCCGGTGCCCGTCCGGTCCGTCGGCTGGTCCCGCCCGGCACGGCGCTGCCGCATCGTCTCGGCCGCCGCGCCCGTCTCGCGCGCGGCACCCGAGGCCAGCCCCGCGGCGATGATGAACACGAACACCACGAGCAGGGCGCCGAGCAGGCCGACGTGCTCGCCCAGGAAGCCGATCAGCGGCGGGCCCGCGAGGAACGCCACGTACCCGATGGTGGCGACGGCGCTGACCTTGAGCGCGGCCGATCGGGGGTCGTCCGCCGCGGCCGACATGCCCATCGGGAAGCCGAGGCTCGCGCCGAGGCCCCAGAGCACGACGCCGACGATCGCGATCGGGATGACGTCGACGAAGATGAGGAGCCCGAGCCCGACGACCGCGACGACGGCGCTGACCCGCAGCACCGGGACGCGGCCGAACCGGTCGATGAGCGGGCTGCCGGCGACGCGGCCGACGGTCATCGCGGCGAGGAACACCGTGAGCACCCCGGCGCCGGCGGCGTTGTCGAGCCCGTGTCCGTCGATCATCGCGAGCGGGAGCCAGTCGTTGGCGGAGCCCTCGGCCAGCGCCATGCCGAGCACGATCACGCCGATGAGCAGCGTGGACGGCTGCGTCCAGACCTGGCGACGGGTGAGCTGCGTCGGGACGGGGCTCGTGTCGGTGGCCTCGTGCTCCGCGAACCGGTGCTCGTCGCCGAAGCGCGACGCCGCGGCGAGGAGGACGAGGGCGACGACCACGCCGAGCACGGCGAAGTGCAGCACGACCGGGACCGCGAACCGTTCGGCGAGGGCGCCGAGGCCCGCACCGGCGAGGGTGCCGACGCTGAACGCGGCGTGGAACAGCGGCATGATGGTGCGCCCGCCGGCCTTCTCGGCCGCGGCCCCGGACACGTTCATCGAGACGTCGCAGAGCCCGTTGCCGAACCCGAAGGCGACCAGGGCGACCCAGATCGCCGCGAAGCCCCAGCCCGCGGTGACCGCGACGCCCGCGAGGACGACCCCGACGGCCAGGCAGACGGCCGCCACCTGGACGCCGCGCCTGGCGCCGACCTTGGCGACGACGTGCCCGGCGAACGTCAGGCCGCCGATCGAGCCGACCGCCATGCCGAGCACGAGCAGGCCCATCTCGAACGTCGACGCCCCGAGCGAGTCCCGCACGCTCGGGATGCGTCCGAGCCAGGTCGCGATCGCGAGCCCGGACACCGTGAAGGCCGCGAACACGGCGACGATCCAGGTCCGGGTCGTCGGGGCGGCGGTGGTCGTCATGGGTGGTTCCGATCGTGCTCGAACAGGCTCGGCGGCCTGCGTGTCGCGGCTGGTCGAATCGATTCGACCACGTTCGGTGGCTACGCTAACGGGCGATGGACGAACCGGCAACAGGAACCGGCGCGTCGCGACCGCCGCTGGCCCGCGGGCGCGACCGCGGTCTCGGCGACCGGGAGCGTCGGGCCGTGCGCCCGACCCTGGCCGCGGTGGCACGTGCCGCCGGGGTGGCGCCGTCCACCGCCTCGCTCGCGTTCAGCGGCGCCGGGCCGGTGTCCGAGGACGCCAAGGCCCGGGTGCTGGCCGCCGCTGCCGAGCTCGGCTACGGCGGACCCGACCCCCGGGCGCGTTCGCTCCGCCGCGGTCGCTCCGGCGTGCTCGGCGTCGTGATGGACGAACGGCTCAGCGACGCCTTCCGCGACCCGGTCAACGTCCTGACGCTGGACGGCATCGCGGCCGTCGCCGGTGAGGCCGGAGCGTCCCTCCTGCTCGTCCGCAGCCCGCTCGACGACGACCGCGGGACCGGGCCGATCGTCGACGCCCCGATGGACGCGGTCGTCCTGGTCGGGTGCAACGTGCGGATCGACCCGGCGGTCGCCGTGCTCCGGCGGCGGCAGATCCCCGTCGTCGCCATCGAGGCGGACGAGATCGAGGGTGCCGTCCCGATCCACCTGGACAACCGCGACGCCTCCCGCCGGGCCGCCGCGTACCTCCGCGACCTCGGGCACACGGCCGTGACCGTCGTCACCCTGCCGCTCGACGCCGCACGCCGTCGCGGCCCGGTCGACGCCGCGCGCGAGGCGGCCGGCGTCGCCCACACGACGCTCGAGCGGCTGCGCGGGGTCCGCGAGGTCTACCCGGACGCTCCCGCCCTCGAGGCCGCCGGGAGCGCGGTCGAGGAGGGCCGCATCGCGGGGGAGACCCTGTTCGCCGCCGGTGCCGAGGCTCCGACCGCGGTCGTGGCGCAGAGCGACCTGCTCGCCGTCGGGGTGGTCTCGGCCGCGCTCGACGCCGGGCTCCGCGTGCCCGAGGACGTCAGCGTCGTGGGCTTCGACGGCATCACGGTCGACGACAGCCTGCTGCACCGCTCACCGATCCGGCAGCTGACCACCCTGGTGCAGCCGTTCGAGCAGAAGGGGCGGGCCGCTGCGCGTGCGGCGCTCGCGATGCTCGAGGGCGAGGAACCGCGTCCGGCGGCCTTCACCTCGGAGCTGCGCATCGGCGACACGACGGGTCCGGCGCGCTCCGGCTCGACGCCGCTCGACGCGGCACGCTGATCGGGTCGGGTGCGCCGGTGACCCGGGACCGGTCCCGGGCTCAGGCTGACCGGGTCGGGTGACCCGGGACCGTTCCCGGGCTCAGCCCCGCCGCAGTCCGAGCGCGACCACCGCGACCAGGTTCACGGCGCTCCCCACGAGGAACCCCGTCGTCCCGCCGGCGACCCCGACCGTCGGCGCGAGCACCACAATGAGCACCGCACCGACGACGAAGCCCGCGACCGAGGCGAGTGCGACCTGCCGCGACCGACCAGCAGCGAGCAGGAGCGCCGCGGGCACGAGCCCCACCGTGAACACCCACACGCCGACCATCAGGTACCGCAGGTCCGCGACGGCGGCCGCACCCTCGGCGGGGTAGACGAGCGGCAGGAACCACCCGGCGAGCAGCGCGACGAGCCCGAACACCACCGCGGTCGCGGCGGCGAACCCGCCCACGAGCGTCAGGGCCCCGCGCGACCGGAGCGAGCCGCCGTCGGTGCGGTGCGCGAACGCGGGGACGAGCACCTGCCCGAGGGCCTGGCCGAGCATCGACGCCGGCGTCGCCAGGGTGAAGGCCGCGGCGTACACCCCGGCCTCCCGCGCGGACGACGACACCTGCGCCGAGATCATCGTCAGCTGCAGCAGGCCGTTCGACGTGACGACCGCGAGCACGTTCCACGCGGCGAACCCGAGCACCCCGGTCGTGGGCTCGACGGGCTCGGTGAAGCCGTTCCCCCGTGGCCAGCAGGCGATCGCGAACACCGTGTACCCGACGGCGAGCGGCAGCAGCACCAGCGGCTCGAGGTCGCCGACGCAGGCGAGCACGAGCAGGACGAGCGCGAGGATGCTCGTGACGGTGTCCCAGAACGCGACCCGCGGCGCGCGGCCGTAGCCCAGCTGGGCGCCGCGGGCGGTGCAGTACAGGCCGTACCCGACGACCACGGCGACCCCGCCGACGACCGCGCCGGGTCCGTTGCCCCACGCGAGGGCGACCGGCACCGTGACCGCGGCGAGCACGACGCTCGAGACCACCGTGGTCGCGCCGAGCAGCCGGTTCAGCGCTGCGTCCGAACGACTGCCGCGCAGGGCGATCGCGAGGTACCGCGAGGCGGTGTTGCCGGCCGCGTTCGGCCAGAGCAGCGCAGCGAAGACGGAGAGCGACAGCAGCGCCGTCACCTGCCCGAGGGTCTCGGTGCCGAACACCCGTCCCACCACGACGGTCACGAGCAGCTTCGCGACGCCCTGCACACCGATGCCGACCGTGGCGAGCACCGCCGACGACGCGACCCCGGGCGCCGTCGTGCGTTCCTCGGTGCCGCTCACCGCGCCATCGCCTGGTCGACCCAGCCGGCCCGGTGCGCCCGGACCCCGAGCGTCACCGCCCGGATGCCGATGTACCCGAGGGCGAACGCCGCCCACAGCCCCGCCAGCGTCCCCCCGACCCACCAGAGCAGCGGGAGGTACACGACGAGGTTCACCCCGCCGGCGACCGCGAGGTACCGGGCGTCACCGGCACCGATGAGCACCCCGTCGAGCACGAAGACGTAGCCGGCGATCGGCATCCCGACCGCGACGAGGACGAGCACGGTGGGCAGCGCGTCCTGCACCGCGGGGGAGTCCGAGAACACCGGGCCGAGCAGCCCGCTGACGCCCGCGGTCAGGAGCCCGAGCAGCACGCCGCCCGCGATCCCGAGCAGCACGAGGCGCCGCGTGACGAGCCGGACCCGGTCGGGGTCCCGCGCGCCGAGGCCGTGCCCGACGAGTGCCTGCCCGGCGATCGCCAGCGCGTCGAGGGCGAAGGCCAGGGTCGAGAACACCGTCAGCCCGACCTGCGTCGTCGCGAGGCCCGTCGTCCCGAGGCCCGTCGCGGTCGCCACCGTCGCGAGCATCGCCACCCGCAGCGAGGCCGTGCGCAGGAACAGCCACGCGCCCGACCGCAGTGCGCGGGCGACCCCGGACGCACCGGGCCGCAGCGGTGCACCGGACGCCCGGGCGGCGCGGACCGCGATGCCGACGTAGACCGCGGCCATCGCCCACTGCACGACCACCGTGCCGGCTGCCGACCCCTCGACACCCCAGCCCGCGCCGTAGATGAGCACGGCGTTGAGCAGACCGTTCGCCACGAACCCGACCGTCGCGACGACGAGCGGGGTCCTGGTGTCCTGCAGCCCGCGGAGCAACCCGGTCGACGCGGTCACGACGAGGATCCCGGGCAGCCCGATCAGCGACACCGTCAGGTACGCGGTCGCCGCCGCCGACACCGCGGGCGAGGCCCCGAAGAGCCCGACGAGCGGTCCGGCGAGCGGCCACCCCACGAGCGCGAGCACGACGCCCAGCACGAGGGCCAGCCACATCCCGTCGATGCCGGCGTGCACCGCGGCGCGACGGTCGCCGCCGCCGAGGGCACGGGCCACCGCGGGCGTCGTCGAGTAGGCCAGGAAGACGAGCAGCCCGGTGACCGTCGTGAGCACGGCGCTCGCGATGCCGACGGCGGCGAGGGCGGTCGCGCCGAGGTGCCCGACGAGCGCGGTGTCGGTGAGCAGGAACAGCGGCTCGACCACCAGTGCGCCGAGCGCGGGGACCGCGAGCCGGACGATGTCCCGGTCGACGGCGCGCTGTTCGGCGCGCACGGGTGACACGGGAGGAGGGGGCACCGCACCATTGTGGCGGCGGTACGCTCCGAGCGTGGACCTGACCGCCCTCGTCCCCGGCGCCGTCGGGATCGCCCTGAGCCCGCTCCCGATCGCCGCGGTCGTCTTCCTGCTCGGGCACCGTCGGGGGTACGGCGCCGCGGTCGCGTGCCTTCTCGGGTGGGCCTCCGCGGTCCTCCTGGCGCTCGTGGCCGCCGTGCTCGTGGGTGAGCGGCTCCCGCTCGAGACCGCCGGCGGCTCGTCCGTCCAGGCGATCGTGGCGCTCGCCGCCGCCGTGCTGCTCGCCGGCCTCGCGGTCTGGCAGTGGGTGACCCGGCGGCTCCCGGACGGGCGGCCGTCGAGTGCCCGGTGGTCCGAGGCGGTGGAGCGGCTCGGAGCCCGACACGGCTTCGGGCTCGGGGTGCTGCTGTTCTGCAACCCGAAGGCGCTCGTCCTGGCGCTGACAGCCGGGCTCGCGTTCGGCGACGCGGAGCCGTCCCCGGTGGAGGCCGTGCTCGCCGCGGCCCTGTTCGTGGCGCTCGCGGCCTCGACGGTCGCGGTGCCCGTGCTGGTTGCGGTGGTCGCCGGCCCGCGGGCCTCCCGACCGCTGGCCGCGCTTCGGACGGGCATCGAGCGGTGGGGGAGTGTGGGACTCGTCGTGGTGCTGGTCGTGCTGGCGGCGGTCCAGCTCGTGGTCGGCCTCGCCGGCCTGCGCTGACGCGCCTGACGCGCGCCCGCCGCGACGGATCGTCGCGTCCGCACCGTGGGCCGCGCGCGACGGTGGGGTGACGACGGACGGGAGGCGCGTGGCGGGGCCGCCACGCGCCTCCAGTCCGTCTCCTGGGCGCGTCAGCGCAGCGTCCCGGACGTCGTCTGCTGGCCGCATCGGGTGCGGGTGGTGTGGCTGACCAGCCCAGCGCTACGGTGCAGGCATGTCCCTCGCCCTCTCCGTCCGGATCCTGCGCCGCGCGCTGGACGGACGGGCCACGTTCCGCCGTGGCGAAGCGAGCCGACGGGCGATCGCGCTCTCTCGTTCATGGGATGAGCACTGGGCTGAGGAACCGCTCGGACATGTGCTGCGCGATGTTCACCGGGACCGGTGGGTCCGGTTCTGGAGCCTCCCGGGAGCGAAACGGTACGCCGACACCGAAGCCGAGTACGTCGAGGTCCTCCGCCGGCATTCGACGGTCCTCCGTACCCTCGCCGAGGACACACCCGTGTGGGTGATCGCCGAAGACTGGGACGGGCGCACCATCGAGAGCGGATGGACCCGCGACGCGATCCTCGGACGGTGGCCGTGGCGGCGAAGCCACGACTTCGCGGTCACGGACGAGCTGGCGGCGGTCGGCTCCTTCTACTGGGTCCGATCGTCCCCATTGCAGGACCTCGGCGGCCTGCTCCGCGACGTCGCAGATGGTGGTGCGAACGTCGTCATCGGAGGACACGACCTGTCCTGGGTCTACGCCCCCTACGACGGCGGCGCCGACGTGATCCTCCCGACGCGGGCCGAACGCGACGCCCTGGCCCGCCGCCACCGCCGGTGGAGATCAACACGACGCGACGGCCTCTGACCACCGCCGGCACCTGCAGCGCTCACGACGACGCGTCGTTCGAGTCGCCGTGGGGAGGGCTGCCATCGAGGTCGGCGCACTGCCCGGTCACCGCTGTCCGAGCGTCCGAAGCTGGTACATGCCCATGAGTCGGCAGGCAGAGGGACGTGGACGTCAGTTGATGATCTCGCCGCGTCGTTCGGGAGGGAGGCTCGTGAGGGTCTCGCGCCACCGTTGGAGGGCGTCGGGGGTGAGCCTGGTCCAGTCGGTGATCTCGTCGAGCACGCGGAGTGGCTCGGTGCTGCGGTAGGAGCGGGTCGGGTTGCCCGGGAACTTCTTGTCGGTGACGTTCGGGTCGTCTTCGTAGGCGCCGGTCGGTTCGACGCGGTAGACCCTGGGGGTGCGGCGGTCGGGTGCGAGCTCGGCGGCGAGTTCGGCTGCGAGTCCTGCGCCGTCGCGGAGTGCGGTGAAGTAGATGTGGTTCATGATCACGTCGGGTCGGTAGTTCGACCGGAACCCAGGGGAGAGCAGATCCCCGATGTGGAGGTCTGCGGTCGTGCCGTGGTAGAACGGCCCGGTTTCCTGCGCTGCGTTCACGGGCACAGCATAGGGCGGGCGGGGCGCGACCCCAGCGGGGAGCGGCGGAGCCTGATGCGGTGGTGCCTCGTCTCACCGATGTCCCGTCGGTGTTCCGGTTCGCCAGCGGCTACCGGGCGGTCAGACGGGAGACGCGTCGCCATGGACGCGGGAGGAGCGCGATGGGTGTGATGACGAGCGCGAGTCCTGTCAACGCGACGACGGTCAGCGCCCAATCGGTTTCGGGCAACGTCATGCGTTGGCCAGACGAACTCGAAAGCGTGCAGTCAGTGCCGAGCGGCCAGTACGACGGGGTCACGCTGACCCGGATGTCCTCGGGGGACGTTGCGCCGACAGCAGTCGGGTTCGTGACACAGTCAGCTCCATCGTCGCCGCCGATGAGGCGCCCCTGGGCTGCGACCACTGCACCACCCAGGAGCGTCAGACCGACGACGAGAAGAACGCCAGCCAAGAACCAGAAGAACGCCCAGCTCCGTGGAGCCAGGCGACCATCGCTTCCACCCATGACGACGAGTCGGACGCATCGGTGGCGCGGTTGCGACAGCAGTTGCCGTCCGATGACCGAACGGCAACCGGTCGGCGCGCTTTCGGTCAGCAGGACGGGCGCCGTGGTGCGAGTAGCAAGACCGATCGTCAGTTCGGTGACGGATCAGGAGTGGCGTACACCCTCTCTCGCAGCAAGCACCGATCCGTACAGGGCCACGTCAGCCCGTTCCGGGCTGATCAGCCGAGCAGGAGTCCGAAGCCGAGGATGAAGGCGAACGGCGACAGCACGAAGAGGAACACGACGAGGGTGATGGTGGCGGCCGTGACCGCGGCGACGCTCGTGGTGACGAGGGAGAGGAGGCTGACGAGGCCGACCGCCCGCCGCACGTCGCCGCCGGTCGCGACGGTGGTGGTTGCCTCCTCGAGGAGGTCACGCATCGGGTCGTCGGTCATGGTGCCAGGGTACGGAGAACATGGCGTGTTCCCTGATCCCGACATGGCGCGCGGCCTCGAGCGTCCGACAGCCGATGGCTCAGTGGGCAGCTTCGGTGACCGAGTAGCGACGCTGGATGCCGGCAGTGGCTCTGCCCCACGTGCTGGACCTGACGCGCTCCTGGTGGGCGTCGAACGCGACGCGGTCGTCGAACCGTTCCTCGACCGACCACCGCAGGGGATCCTCGGTGGGAACGACCTCGAAGGCGACGCATCCCGGCTCGCTCCGCGTGAGTCGGGTGTGCTCCGGCAGGTGCTCGCGAACTCGTTGCGCTTCCTCCTCGGTCACGCACACCAGCTGGCCCCTCAGACGGATCGCTCCCATCCGCTGACCGTACGGCGTCGGAGGACGTCCCGGTAGCCGCTCGGCCACCGGGCTGCCGGTCGCCGCCACGCGCCTCCCGTCCGTCGCCTGGGTGCGTCAGTCGACGCGCGGCTCTGCCGGGACCGCACCGGTCGCAGCGTGCGCCTCGTCCGACGCCTTCGGGGCGGCGGGCTCCGTGCCGCGTGCCCGTCCGATCAGGTCCATCACGTGGTAGACGACGATGGCCGCGACCGTGCCGACGATGATGCCGCCGAAGGTGGCTCCGCCGAACGCGAAGGTGAAGTCGGCGATGCCCATGATCAGGGCGATGCCGGCGGTGAGCTGGTTCTTCGGCTTGGCGAAGTCGACCTTGTTCTCGACCCAGATCCGGATGCCGATGACCCCGATGAGGCCGTACAGCGCCGTGGTCGCGCCGCCGAGCACCCCGGCGGGCACCGAGGAGATGACCATGCCGACCCTCGGCGACAGGCCGAGCAGGATCGCCACGATGCCGGCGACCCAGTACGCGGCGGTCGAGAAGACGCGCGTCGCGGCCATCACGCCGATGTTCTCGCCGTAGGTCGTCGTCGCGGAGCCGCCGCCGGCACCGGCGAGGACCGTCGAGAGCCCGTCCGCCATGAGGGCGCGTCCGGTCAGCGGGGTGAGGTCGCGTCCGGTGAGCTGCCCGACGCCCTTGACGTGCCCGACGTTCTCGGCGACGAGCGCGAGCACCACGGGGACGAACCCGAGGTAGACGGCGAACTGTCCGGGGTCGAACGACGGCGCCGTGAAGGTCGGCAGCCCGACCCACGGCGCGGCGGCGACGGCGGACAGGTCGACCTCGCCCGAGAGCATCGCCACGAGGTAGCCCACGACGACACCGATCACGATCGACAGCCGACCGACGAGCCCCTTGAACAGGACGGTCACGAGGATGATCGTCGCGAGCGTGATCACCGCGGTGAGGGGCGCCTTCGTGAAGTTGTCACGCGCGGCCGGCGCGAGGTTGAACCCGATGAGCGCCACGATCGCGCCGGACACCACGGGCGGCATGAGCCGGTCGATCCAGCCGGCGCCGGCCAGGTGCACGACCAGGCCGACGAGCGCGAGCAGGGCACCGACCAGGATGATCCCGGACAGCGCGAGCGGGATGCCCCCGATCTTCGTCGCGGCGGCGATCGGGGCGATGAACGCGAACGACGACCCGAGGTAGCTCGGCAGCCGGTTGCCGGTGATCAGCAGGAACAGGATCGTCCCGACACCGCTGAAGAGCAGCGTCGTCGACGGCGGGAACCCGGTCAGCAGCGGGACGAGGAACGTGGCGCCGAACATCGCGACGACGTGCTGCACACCGAGGCCGATCGTACGACCCCAGGTGAGGCGCTCGTCAGGCGCCACGATCGTCGATGCGGAGACGGTCGCGCCGTCCCCGTGCAGCTTCCAGCCCATTCCCATGCGATGACCGTACCGGCTGCGCGCCCTCCGCCACAGGTCGTGCGCGCACCTGTGGACGACCCCTCGACTCGTATATGGTGTGCCACGTACCAGTCAGGAGTCACCATGCCCCCTCGCCGCACCACCCGTCCCCGAGTCCCCGTCGCACGGCTGCGCCGCACCGCCGTCACCGCCCTGGTCGTGTCGGCAGCCGTCGTCGCCCCGGCCGCGGTCGTCGAGTCGGCGTCCGCCGCGCCGCGGTCGCACGGCTCGGCGGAAGTCGCGGCCCGGGCCACCGCCGGGGCTCTGCCCACCGCCGGGGCTCTGCCCAACGCGGGGTTCACCGCCGGGGTCGAGTCCATCAACCACGGCCTGCAGCGCGTGCGGATGGTCGGCACGGGGCCCGTCGGTGGCAGCGTGGCGATCAGGGGCGAGGGGGTCGAGCCCACCTGGACCGAGGCCGACGCCTCCGGTACCTGGCGTGCGACCGTGCACGTCCCCCGCGCCGGGACCGTGCTCGTCGCGACCTCGCAGGTGACCGGCCAGCGCATCGAGGTCCCGGTGGCGATCGACAACACGAACCTGCAGCCCGTCGGCAAGCTCGACACCGACCGGTTCCGCCGCACCACCCACGTCGAGATCAAGCCCGCGAAGCCCGGCGCGCGGTGGGAGTTCACGCGCGACGGCGAGCCCGCGGGCAGGGCCACGGCGGGAGCCGACGGCGTCGTCGCGTTCGACTTCACCGGGTTGGCCGCAGGGTCGCACCTCTTCACCGGGGCGCAGTACTACGACGGCGAGCACAACGGCTCGTGGTTCGGCGAGCAGACGATCGACGCGACGCCGGAGGTCACCACTGCCACGGCCTCGCGGCAGACCGGCACCGTGCTCCTGAGCGGACGTGCCCCGGTGGACACGACGCTGACGGTCCGGGACCAGGACGGGCCCGTGACCGACGCCGACGGACGTCCGCTCCGCGTGACGACGGGCGACGACCCGTCCTGGCGCGTGGCGTTCCCGCTCGGCGACCGCGCCGGGACCCTGCCCGTCACGGTGACCGCGCTCGAGGACGACCGACCCGTCGGTTCGACGACCCGGGAGGTGACCGTCGTCGCACCGGTCACGGCCGAGGCGGCCACGTCGGCGGACGGCTCGGTGCGGATCGCCGGGACGGGGCAGACCGGGGGCACGGTGGCGCTGCTCGACGACGACGGCCGCACGCTCACCGACCCGGACGGGACGCCGTACTCGGCGCGGATCGGTCGCGCGTGGGAGCTCGTGGTGCCCCGGTCCGCCCTGCCCGCCGAAGCCGTCGTCGTGCAGCAGCGTGTGGACGACGTCGAGCAGGGTTCTCTGCGGTTGGTCCTGCCGCGCGTCCCCGGCCGGCCGTCGCCCGACCCCGGCGCGGTGGTGCCCGGTGGCCCGACCCCTGGGAAGGTGCACGGCGCGACGGAGCAGCTCCGGCACGGCGGGCGTCCGCTCGACGCCCTCGCGTGGACCGGAGCGGAGCCCGGCGTGCCCACCGCCCTGGCCGCAGCGCTCCTCGCGCTCGGGACCGGCGGACTCGTGGTCGCCCGCGCCCGCCGACGCCGGCCGGGGCGACGCTGACCCCGGCTGGCGGTCGGCCCCCGGCGACCGCCGCCCACCCCGCCG
>NZ_MCIG01000045.1 GCF_001705035.1 Curtobacterium sp. UCD-KPL2560
GCGCGGCGGTGGGGCGGCGCGGTTCCACGGGTGCCGCGCGGTGGTGAGGGGGCTGTGCTCAGCGCAGCAGCAGGACGACCGCCGTCACGAGCACGACCACGAACGCCCCGGACGAGGCGATGCTGATCCGCTCGACCAACCCGTCCTTCGTCGCGGTGATGAGCTGCAGCACGAAGCTGACGAGCACGCAGAGCAGGAACACCAGGAGCAACCAGGCGAAGGAGTCCTTCTGCGTGAGCGCCAGCACGAGCACGGCGCCGACGACCGCGAGCACCCACACCGGCAGCACCGACGTCAGCCGCAGGCGGCGCTGGTCGAGGGGCTGGTCCGTCTCGCTCACGCGCCCATCATGGCAGCACCGGCTCCGGAGCGGGCTGGTCCGGGCGGGCGGGGCCCGGCACATCACTAGGATGTGTCCACGACTCCCCCACGCTCTGGAGGTCCTGTGGCCCAGCTCCTGGTACTCACCTCGGCCGCGCCCGGCGACGTCCTGCCGAGCCTCGGCCTGCTGAGCCACCGGATCCGTCACGTCCCGGCCGAGGCCGCGCAGCTCGTGAACGCCCCGCAGAGCGACCTCATGTTCGTGGACGCCCGGACCGACCTCGTGAGCGCCAAGGCGCTGTGCAAGATCCTCGCCACGAGCGGCTCGACGACACCGATCGTGCTCGTGGTCACCGAGGGCGGGCTGACCGCGGTCAACAGCGAGTGGAACGTCGACGACGTCGTGCTCGAGACCGCCGGCCCCGCCGAGGTCGACGCGCGCATCCGCCTCACCACGGGCCGCGCGTCGAAGAACCCGTCCGGCTCGAAGATCCAGGCATCGGGCGTCGTCATCGACGAGGCGAGCTACTCCGCCAAGGTGCGCGGACGGCCGCTCGACCTGACGTTCAAGGAGTTCGAGCTCCTGCGGTTCTTCGCGAGCCACCCCTCCCGGGTCTTCACGCGCGAACAGCTGCTCAGCGAGGTCTGGGGCTACGACTACTTCGGCGGCACCCGCACGGTCGACGTGCACGTCCGACGCCTGCGCGCCAAGCTCGGTGACCTCGAGTCGCTCATCGGCACCGTGCGCAACGTGGGCTACCGCTTCAACGTGTACGACGACGAGGCCGACCGGCTGGCGGCCCGCTAGTGCTCGCGGTCGTCGAGCTCCTCGCCGCCGCGTCGGCGGCGGCCGGCGAGGCACCCCCGTTCTCCGACCAGACCCTGGTCGACGTGCGCGCCGGCCGCGCGACGGTGCTCGGCGACGATCGCGGGGTCGCGGTGGTCCGTGACGGTGAGCTCGAACTCGTGGTCGCCCGGGAGGCCCGTGGCCGCGGCGTCGGGACGGGGCTCGTCACGCAGGCGCTCGCCCTGGGCGGCGGGGCCGCGGACGGCGCGGCACCGGACGACGCGGCCGCTGACGACGTGGCCGTCGGCAGCACCGCTGCACCAGGGTCCGGGTCCACGACCGGGTCCGCGTCCGCGTCCGGGGCTGCGACCGGGACCGGGACCGCTTCCGCGCCGCGGCTCGCGTGGGCGCACGGTGACCACCCCGCCGCGCGGGCCCTGGCGGCGCGTCACGGCTGGACCGCAGTGCGGACGCTGCTGCAGCTCCGGGCGCCGATCGCCGACGAGCCGAGCGACCCCGGTCTGCCCGAGGGCTGTTCCCTGTCGGCGTTCCGCCCCGGGGAGCCCGAGGACGAGGACGCCTGGCTGCAGCTGAACGCCGCCGCCTTCGCGCACCACCCCGAGCAGGGCCGGATGACCCTCGAGGACCTCCGTGCCCGCGAGGCCGAGCCGTGGTTCTCGGGGGACGACCTGCTGCTCCTCCGCGACGCCGACGGCGCACTGGTCGGGTCGTGCTGGCTCAAGGTCGAGGACGGCATCGGCGAGTTCTACGCCGTGGCCGTCCGCCCGGACCAGCAGGGACGCGGACTCGGCGGCGTGCTGATGCGCGCCGGTGCCGCACGACTGGTCGGGCGCGGGCTCGAGGCAGCGGCGCTGTACGTCGAGGGTGACAACGTCCCGGCACTCGCCCTGTACCAGCGGTCGGGTTTCACACAGCACGCGGTCGACGTCCAGTACGGGGCGCCCTCCGGCCGGTAACATGGCGCGGTCGGCGAGGGGTCGACCACAGGCATCCGGGGGTGGACCGTGGCTGAAGACGGCCAGGCGCAGCACGGTCAGGCGCAGTACGGCCGCGGCGAGCCGCTCGGCGCCTCGTACCGCCTGGTCGACCTGCTCGGCACCGGTGCCACCGGCGAGGTCTGGCGCGCCGAGCACACCGCGACCGGCGAGCACGTCGCCGCCAAGCTCCTCCGTGCCGAGCTCGCCGCCGACCCGGCGATCGTCGAACGATTCGTCCGGGAGCGCACCGTGCTGCTCGGACTGCAGCACCCCTCGATCGTGCGCGTCCGCGACCTCGTGGTCGAGGGCGACCGGCTCGCGATCGTCATGGACCTGGTCGGCGGGGGTTCGGCGCGCGACCTGCTCGCCGCGTCCGGCACCCTACCCCCGCGCGACGCCCTGACCATCGCGGCGGAGACGCTCGACGCGCTGGCGGCAGCACACGCGCAGGACGTCACCCACCGTGACGTCAAGCCCGACAACGTCCTGCTCGCGGACGGGTGGGCTCCCGGAGCGACCGGACTCGTCCGGGTGTCGGACTTCGGCATCGCGTCGGTGGTCGCCGACCGGGAGCGCACCACCACCGGGCTGCTCGGGACGCCGCAGTACATGGCGCCCGAGTCGATCAGCCACGGCCGGTCCGGTCCCGCCGCCGACGTCTACGGCGCGGGGGTCATGCTCTACGAACTCCTCGCGGGCCGCACGCCGTTCGCCGGGCCCGGCACCGACTTCGCGGTCGCGTACCGGCACGTGACCAGCGACCCGCCCCGGCTCGAGGTCCCCGACGCACTGTGGTCGACGCTGTCCGCGCTGCTCGCGAAGGACCCCGGTGCCCGTCCGGCCGCGACCGAGGCCGCCGCGACCCTACGTCGCCTCGCACGAGCCCTGTCGGACGCCCCCGCGCTCGACCCGGCGACCGACCCGGACTCCTTCGCCGAGGTCGAGCGACCCGCCACCGTCGTCCGGGGAACCCGACCCGACCAGGACGCAGCGGCGGTCGCTCCCGTCGCCGCGGACCTCGGTCCGGCCCCCGACCTCGGCACCGCCGGCTCCGAGACCGTCATCCGGCCGCTCGCGCGTCCCCCGCTCCCCACCGTCCGGGAGCCCGAGACTCCCGAACATCGTCGGTGGCAGCGACCGGACTGGTTGACGAACCGGATGGTCGGGCTCGGTGCCCTCGGCGTGGTGCTCGTCGCGGCCCTCGTCGTCGGTGGCGTCGTCTGGCTGCCCGGTGCCCTCGGCGGGCGCGACCGTCCCGGCGGCGCAGCGACCGCGCAGGCCGGCAGCGCGTACCAGCAGGACCGGCCGCTGCCCACCGGACTCGCCACGACCCGCAAGGCCACGATCGACCCCGAGCGCGGCACCGTCCAGGTCGCGATCACCTACGCCGCGCAGTCGGTCCCGTTGCGGGGCGACCTGCTCGAGGTGCTGCCCAGCGTCGACGACCGGGCCGACTGCCCCGCGGTGACCTGGAGCGGCGAGGGGGTCTCCGGCGCGCGGAACCAGCCCTCGCTGACGGGGGTCGACGCGCGCTGCTCGTGGACCGTGTCCGACGTGGTCGTGCCCGCCGACCAGGAGCTCACCGTCGAGGCGACCGTCGCGCTGCGCGGGGTCACCGACCAGGCGGCGCTGCAGCAGTGGCTCGACGCTGCCGGGGCGGCCACCACCGAGGCGGTGACCGACCGCTCCGTCGCCGGCACGGCCTACCCGGTGCAACGTCTGCAGGGCATCGAGGTGCGGACCCCCGACCGCACCGTCAGCCAGACGACGCTGCCCGTGACGCTCGTGCCGGTGTGGCCGAGCGGCGCGGACGACCTCAACCCGCTGTACCGCAGTCCGGCGAGCGGGGCGCCGTCGCAGATGCTCACCGACGTGGCCGGCGGGGAGTCCGGCGTGCGGTTCTCCGACGGGTGCTCGGGCGCGCTCGCGGTGTCGTCGGACGGGCTCGTCGTCACCGCACTGTCGGTGGCGCCGTCGTGCACCGTTCGGGCGACCGTGGGGAACTTCCGCGACCTCGAGAGCTCGCCGTTCGGGATCACGACGCGCGACCAGGCGTAGGCGTAGGCGGCGGGGCGGGCGGGCTGCTCGGGCCGGGTCGCCCGTCTGTTCGGGCCAGGCCCCGGACTGGTCGGAGGCGCGTGGCGGRGCCGCAGCGCGCCTCCCGACCGCGACGACCACCCGACCGGAGGCGCGTGGCGGAGCCGCAGCGCGCCTCCCGACCGCGACGACCACCCGACCGGAGGCGCGTGGCGGAGCCGCAGCGCGCCTCCCGACCGCGACGACCACCCGACCGGAGGCGCGTGGCGGAGCCGCACCGTGCCTCCCGGCCGGACGCGCGGTGGCGCGCCTCCCGGCACGACGGGAGTCCGTCGTCCCGGGAGGCGACGTGCCTCAGGAGGCCGGGGACGCCGCCTGCACGAGCCGCACCGAACCGCCCGACGTGGCGTACCCGCGCCCGGCGGTCAGTGCGACGGGCGCCCGGCGCGGCAGGGCGACGCCCAGGAGCTCGCCGTCGTAGTCGACGTCGGGCTGCAGCAGGAGACCGCAGCGCGCCTTGCGGACGGTCCGCGTCCAGTGGTTGTAGAGCGTCCGCAGGTCGACCGAACGCCCGGCCGCGACGACGCAGAGGCCCGGCCGCTCCGTCGTGAGCAGCGACGCGATCCCCTGGTCGCCGTCCTCGAAGCGTTCCGCGTCGTCGATGAGGAGCAGGACGGGGCCGCGCTCGATCCGGAGCCCGGCGAGGAGCGCGGGCACCTCGTCCGCGCCGACGGCCACGCGGTCGAGGGGTGCGTCGGCGAGGGGCGAACGTCGATCGCAGATCGCCCAGACGGCCGGACGGACACCCTCCGCCGAGCGGGCCAGGTCCGCCATGGCGAGGAGCACCGTCGACTTGCCGGAGCGGGCAGGTCCGGCGACCAGGACGTGCTCGCCGTCGTAGACCTCGAGGACGGCGGTGCCGAGGTCGTCCTCCGCGATGCCGACCGGGATGCGCCATGGTTCGGTCCCGAACTGCGCGGGGGTGGCGAGGTCGCGCACGCTCACGGCGTCGGGCAGGCGTCCGACCGCGCTCGCCTTGGCGGCGGCGTCCGGCCAGGCTGCGGCGACGTCGGCGACCGCCCGGTCGAGGGGCACGGCCGGCGTGGCAACGTGGCTCTGCAGCTTCGTGGTCGAGTCGATGAACCGGCCGGGCACGGGCGGCGGGACGTCCTTCGGGCGCACGCCGATCGACGCGTAGTCGTACGGGTCGGCGAGGCGGAACATCCACTTCTGCGTCGTGACCTCGTCCATCGCCGAGGGGACCGCCTTCGCGCGCGTCGTCGAGACCGCGAACGAGATCCCGAGCGCCGGCCCCTCCGCGTAGACGCGGTACAGCGCGTCGAGGAGCTGCTGCCCCTCGAAGTCCTGGTACTCGTCGCGGAGCGCGGCGAGCCCGTCGATCAGGACGAGCGCGCGTCGTCCGCCCGGCGATGCACGGCGACGCTCGAGGTCGGCGCGCAGGTGTCGGAGGAAACGGGCCTGCAGCTCCCCCGCGCCCGGGCCGGAACCCACGTACGCGGTGGTGTGCGGGAGCCGGGCGAGCGGTGCGAGGTCGCCCGCGCCCATGTCGAGCACGAGCAGGTCGAGCTCGGCGGGGTCGGTGGTCCGGGCGGCCTGGAGGGCGATCGAGGTCAGCGCCGTGCTCGTCCCGCTGCCCGGGATCCCCATGAGCATGAGGTTGCCCTCCGACAGGTCCCAGCCGCCGGCGATCTGCCGCTGGTGGTCCGGGTCGTCGGCGAGGGCCACCGGCACGATGCCGCTCGCCGCGGGGAGTGCGTCGAGGTCGACACGCTCCCCGAGCGCCTCGGGCCAGATCGGCCGCGGTGGCGCGTACCCGGCGGCGTCGTTCGCCTGCCGGATCGCGTCGATGAGGACGTCGAGGTCGGTGTCGTCCGACGCGCTCGCGGCGGGCGCGGAAGCCGGGGCGGGGACGCCGAAGACGTCGGTGGCGCGGACCGTGACGTCCTGCTCCGCACGCTGGTCGCGGGCACGGCCGGTGACGAGCGCGGTCTGCACCGGCGTGATGTCGTCCTGGCCGAGCTTCACGAACGCGCGACCGGTCTGCTGCCGACCGATGCCCGCCGCGACCGGCACACCGATGACGTTGGTCGAGTCCTCGCGGCTCTGCACGCGCAGGGCGACCCGGAGGTTCGTGTTCGCCAGGATGTCCTCGCTGACGACGCCCGCCGGACGCTGCGTCGCGAGGACCATGTGCACGCCCAGGGTCCGGCCGACGGCGGCGATGGCGACGAGCGAGGTCAGGACGTCGGGGAACTCCTTGGCCAGCATCGCGAACTCGTCGACCACGAACAGCAGCCGGGGCATCGGCTCGGTCGGGCGGGTCGCCAGGTAGGCGTCGAGGTTGTCGATGTCCGCACCGGCGCTCGCGAAGACGCGCTGCCGCCGTTCGAGTTCGGCCTCCAGGGCACGGATCGCGCGGTCGGCGAGCTGCTCGTCGAGGTTGCTGATCGTGCCGATGGTGTGCGGGAGCCGCTCACAGGCGGCGAACGCGGCCCCGCCCTTGAAGTCGACGAGCAGGAAGTTCAGTCGGGTCGGGTCGTTGCGGGCCGCGAGCCCCGCGACGAGGGACCGCAGGAACTCGCTCTTGCCGGAACCGGTCGTGCCGCCGACGAGGCCGTGCGGACCGTCCCGGACCAGGTCGATCTCGAGGACGCCGGACTCCGACGAGCCGATGGGCGTCGACGTACCGGTCCGGGCGTCCCAGGCGGCGCGGACCCCGGCGACGGTGGGGCCCTCGTCCATCCCGAGGAGCTCGGGCAGTCGGACCAGGGCGGGCAGGGATGCCCCGGGCACGGTGAGCTCGGGGTCGTCGAAGTGGGCGACGGCCCGGGCCGTCCGCTCGGCGGTGCGGGCGCTGAGGCCGGCCAGCACGACGTCCTCGACGCGGGTGCGGTCCTCCGGCCGGTAGACAGTGGCTGCGGCGTCCGCGGCGACCGTCACGATCGTGGTACAGGACGCCGGGAGCTGCTGTTCGTTCGTCGCGATGACGATCCCGCTGACCCGCTGGCGGCGCTCACCGGGGCGGAGCGAGGCGCCCGGGACCGTCCTGCCCTCGCCGAGGAGGTTGCGCGCGGGAGCGTCGCGCCCCTCGGTGAGGACCTCGGAGTCGATGACGACGAGCAGGTTCGGGGTCGGCAGCGCGTCGAGCTGTTCGCGCAGGCCGCGGAGCACAGCCGCGCTCTGGTCGCGCTGTGCCGACATCCACCGGGCGCCCGTACTGCTGCCCGCGACGCGCGTGTGCGGGAGCCAGGAGGCCCAGGACCAGTCCTCCTCGCGGCCCCGGTCGCAGAACACCCCGACCGTCAGGTCCGCCGGCCCGCAGTGCACGGCCGCCTGCGCCAGGAGGCTCCTGGCCAGGGCGAGCGCACCGTCGCGGTCCCCGACGATGCCGACGACGCCCGCGTCGGACAGGTCGGCCACGACCGGAGCCGCCGTCAGTCGGCTGTCGCCGATGGCGGCCTTGGCCTCGTCCTCGAGCTTGGCGGATGCCGCTCGCTGGTCCACCTCGGGACGCCAGGGAGCATCGCCCGTCCCGGCGTGGAGGCTGAGGAAGTCGTCGTCGGCCGAACGGCGCTGCCAGAGAGCCGTGGTCGGGAGGAGCGCACGGCGGACCACGGTCGCCGGATCGGGCACGAGTTCCTGCCGCCGGGCCGCCTCCACCGCGGCCGTGGCGGTGATCTCGCCGCGGAACGACTCGACCGCCTCGGCGAAGCGGGTCTCCTCCTCCTTGAGGTTCTTCGCGCGTCGGTGCTTCTGCTCGAACCACATCCCGATCGCCGTCACGGGGCTGAGCAGGGCGAACAAGGCGAACCGGGCGTCACCGAGGAGCAGGACCATCGCGCCGGCGAGCACGAGGGGTGCCGCGACGGTGATCCAGCTGAACTTGGAGGCCGGTGCGACGTCGCGTCGCGTCGGCGGGGTCACGGTCTCGACGTCGGTGATGCGACCGGGCCGGGGCGGCCGGTTGAACGGGGCGGTGGCCGCCGGGGTGAGGTTCGGCAGCGAACCCGCTGCCGGCACCGTGGTCTCCGTGAGGTCGGGACGCACCAGCAGCACGGCACCGCCCACGATGACGCTCGTCGCTCCGGCCAGCAGGACGCCGTCCTCGTCGATCCGCTCGCACGCGATGACCGTGCCGTTCGTCGAGCCAGCGTCGCGGACCCGGACACCGTCGTCCTCGAGCTCGACGGTGCAGTGCTCCCACGAAGCGCTCTCGGTCGGCAGCACCACGTCGGCCTGGGGGGAACGTCCGACCACGAGGCGACGGTTGTGCGGCACCGGCAGGACCAGCCCGGCGTCGAGTCCGCCCGCGAGCGTGACAGTCCAGCCGTCGAGGGAGCGCGGCCGCTCCTCGACGGTCCGGGCGATCCGAGACCCCTCGAGGAGCACGAGGTCCCCCAGCGGGGTGTCCGGACTCGTCCGGTGTCCGTCGACCGCCAGTGCGTCGTCACCGGTGAGGGTGTGCCCGACGACCGCCGTGACGAGCTGTCCGATCGTGGCCGTCGGCGCCCACCCGTCGACCTCGACGGTCTCGCGTCGGTCGTCGAGCTCGATCAGCACGCGCACGGGGTGGTCCTCTCTCGGGTCCTGTCGTGGTCCTGCAGGGCGACGGTCAGCGGCGGGACGTGTCGGCGAACCAGACGAGCGGTGCCGTCGCCGCGTCGTCCGACGTCGACGCGGGACGCAGGCCGAGGTCCTGCGACGACGCCGCGAGCACCGTCGCCGGGGTGCGCAACGCCTCGCGGGAACCGAAGTCGAGCGCCGGACCGGCCAGACCGTCGCGCGCCTGCAGGTCGAGCCGGGCGAGCGCATCGGTCACGGCTGCGGGCTCGACCGCACGCGCCGAGCCGACGGCGGCGACGAGGGCGACCACGGCGTCGTGGCTCCGGGCGTCCGCGGCTGCAGCGACCGCCGAGAAGGGACGGTCGCCCGTGAGGTTCTTCGCGCCGGCGTCGTCCGCGAGCACCCGGAGGCCGCCGAGGTACGCCGACATCGCACGACCCTCGGCGTCGGTGGCCAGGGCTCGGGCATCGTCGGTCTCGACACCGACCGAGCGGAAGTCGCCGCTCAGGCTGCCGCCGGCCTGCGTCAGCGCGGCGGTGAACGCCGGGCTGGTCGCGTCGGAGGTGAGGACCACGGGCACGGTCACCTTCGCAGCCTGGAGCGCGGCCACGAGAGCACCCTGCCGCGCGCCCGGTCCGCTGAGCACGACGGCATCGGAGTCGGCAGCCCCTGCCTGGGCACCCGCGGCGCCGTCGAGCGTGCCGTTGGTCGTGTCGACGCCCGTGCGCTGGGCGATGCTCGCGGCCAGGGCCGCCGTGTCGGGGTCTCGGACGGCGTCGACGAGGTGCGCGACCCGCAGGCCGGCAGGGGCGCCACCGCCGAGGTCCACGAGCAGCGGCGACTGCGCACGGCCCAGGGCCCGCTGGAGCGCGGACGCGACCGAGTCGGTCGACGGCGCCGTCGACCAGGCGTCGTCTGCGGCGGCGGCGTAGGGCGCGACCACCGGGACGCCCGCGATCGAGGCGGCGGCGAGGGCCCCGCTCACGTGCTGGCCGGACGTGGCGACGACGATCCCGGCGACGCCCTGCTGGACGAGGGTCTCGACTGCCTTCCGGGCGCCGTCGACCGACCCGCCGTCGTTCTGCGTGACGAGCTGGACGTCGGTGCCGCCGAGTGCGAGCCGGCGCTCCGCGACGAGGGCGCCCTGCGCGGCATCGGCCCACTCGGAGCCCTCACCGTCACCGAGGGTGACCACGACACCGATCTTCGTACCGTCGGGGACGTGTCCGACGGTGATCGGCACGGGGGCCGTCGCGGACACGGCCTCGGCCGGCGCATCGGCGTTCACCCGGACGACCACGATCGCCGCGACCACCGCAGCGGCAGCGAGGACGGCCGTCGAGGCGATGACGACGGTGCGTCGACGCTTCCTGTCGGAGTCGGGCGCCGTGTCCGGTCCGGCGTCGGTGTCGGTGTCACGGTCGGCGGCGCTGTCGCTGCTGATGGTGGCTCGGTCGACGGCGTCACTGCCGGCAGCGGTGGGCTCCGGCGCGGGGGCGTCGGCACGGTCGGTGTGGCGGCTCATCGTGCTCCCCCGATGCGGAAGGCGTACAGGGTCGTCGAGGTCGCACCCTTCGGGACGTCGTACCGGAACGCGGGCAGCTCGTCGGCGGCGTCGAGCGACGCACGGAACTGCTGCTGCTGGAGCAGGATGCCGCCCACGTCCTCGGCGCGGACGTTGGCGTACCCGGCCGCGTTCTGCGAGGCGAGCGCCAGCTGGTAGTCGGCGGAGTCGGACTTCGCGGCGCTGGTCGCCATCGCGCCCAGGATCCCGGAGCCGTTCACCTTCCGGTCGCCCAGGTCGAGCATGACCCGGTTGAGGTCGCCGGAGAGGAGCGTGTTCGCTCCCTCGACGTCACGGACCGAGGCGCTCGTGCTCGCGTCGATGCGCTGCAGGCTCGCCGCGGTCTGGCTGCTCACCGATGCGGCGAGTTCGCTGCCCTGCTGCTGGAGCGTGCCCTTCTGCTGGTCGATCGTGCCCTTGGAGTCGCTCGTGACCTCCTGCGCGGTTGTGCGGAGTCCGGCGATCGACTGGTCGAAGGCCTGGATGACCGACTCGCGGCTGGCGCCGGCGGTGTCGCTGACCTTCCGCACCTGGTCGTCGATGAGCGCCTGCACCTGCTTGCTCGAGTCGTCGGACGCCTGCTGGAACGCCGCGCGGACGGCGTCCTGGAGCTTCGACTGCTGGTCGGCGACCTTGACGAGCTGCCCGTTGACCACCGCCCCGCTGGCCGCGGCCTGCCGGACACGGTCCTGCAGGTCGCGGACCGAACCACTGACCGACCCGTCGTCGGCCGCGATCGCCGATCGGACCTGCTGCACGCCCCCACGGAGCGCACCGACGGACGCGGCCAGGGTGTTCGTGGCCGCACCGACACCGGTCGTCGACTGCCGGTCGGTCTCGGCGATGAGTGCGTCCCAGGCGGACGCCTGCTGCGCGAGCCGCTCGTCCATGGGCGTGTCGAAGCCGAGGCCGGGTCGCAGCGTGGTGCCGTCTGCAGCACCCGGGCACGGCGTGGCGGTGAGGTACCCGCGAAGCGCGTCCGCGTCGACCTGGTCGATACGGCCGAGCGTCACGAGGCCACAGACCCGGTCGGCGAGAGCCCGGTTCTGCGACTGCAGTGAGGTGTTGAAGAACGGTCCGTCCGGAGCATCGCCGAGCACGCCACGAGCGGTCCGAGCACGTTGGTTGATGCTCGCCAGACCCTCCTGGACGGGGCGGACCGACTGCTCGGTCGTCGTGATCAGGGCGTCCAACTCCGTGAGTGCCTCGTCGACGCTGCCGTCGTCGCTTCCGACGGTCTCGAGCCGGCTCGCGATCTCGGCGAGCTGGTCGTTCAGCGCCTTCGACTGCGCGATCGCCGTCTTCGACAGGTTCGGGTCGAGCCCGGCTGCGAGCTCCTGCCCCTTCGAGACCAGGCCGATGAGCGAGGTGTTGACCGCAGCCGACGACGCCCAGAGCGCACAGGTCAACGAGCCACGGGCCTCCTCGCTGGCGCACGCCGTCGCGTCCGGCGACGCCGGACCGACCGACGCGGCGAGCTGCGCGCTCACCTGCTGCTTGCACTGCTCACTCGCATCGGCGTAGCCGTCGAGCTGCGAGGAGATGCGGAGCAGGTTCGCGTAGACGCTGCCGCGCGCCCCGTCGGACTTCGGCATGCTCTTGCAGACGTCGCCCTCGAGGACCGGCGTCGGGGCGGTGGCCGACGTGTCCCCGAGCAGCGCGTCGAGGCTGCTCGTCGTCTGCTGCAGCTGCTGCAGCACCGTGGACTGCGTCGCCTGGACGGTCGAGTCGAGGTCACCGTTCAACGACGTGAGCTGACCGGAGAGCGACTGCATGGTGCTCGCGAGTGACGAGCTGCTGTCCTTGAGACGCTCCGCGGTGCGCACGCCGAGCGTCTGCGAGGTCGTCTCGAGGTTCGACCGGACCTCGGTGATCGTGCCGCCGGCGCGAGCGAGGACCTCGTTCACCTGGGCGATGAGGTCGATGGTGCGTCGCTGGAGAGCGAGTTCGGAGTCGGTCTGCGACCCGAACGCACCGTTCATCACACCCGTCGTCGAGAGATCCGTCGTGAGGCCGGGCTGCGCCGCGACGTCGAACGCCGGCGTCGACAGGTCCTCGACGTCGGCGACGAGGTGCAGCGTGCTGCTCGCCCCCGAGGTCGGCGGTGCGAGCAGACGGCCCCACTGCACGACCGCGTCACCGTCGCCGTTCGTGCTCACGACACCGTCCGTCGCGGCGCCGCCGTCGACCGCCTGGGTGACGACCCGGTCGGGCCGCACGCCGGGGAGCACCGTCGAGGCCGCGATGCTGAACGGCGCGCCGACCAGGGCCGGCGTCGTCCGCGCGGAACCGGCCACGTCGTAGGAGATGTTCTTCGGCCGGACGGTCAGGTTCTCGATCGTCAGGTCGATCTCGACGCGACCCGAGTACCCGTCGAGGTCGCCGAGGTCGGTACCGGACCGCTTGTCGGTCGTGTACTGCGTCGTGATGCGGAGCGGGAGGTCTGCCGCGGCGTCGGCGGCCTCGTGCTGCGTGGTCTTCGAGGACGAACGGTCGCCGGCCACCGAGATGGTCGTGTCCGACACCGCGCTGACGGCACCGTTCGTCGTGAGCACGGTGTCGACGGTCTGCAGGACCCGTGACGGGTCCGCGACCTGGTCCTGATCTGCGGTGCAGCCGACGAGCACCAGCGCGAGCGCGCCGGTGATGGCCACGCCACCGATCAGTCGGTCACCTGTTCGTGCTCCGGTCCCCCCGGCGCGCCTGAGCATCACGATCGTCCCCCTCAAGAATCGACTGCTCCTCCGATGGTAGCGACGGAGCACCTCGCCGACCGGCTTCTCCACAGGGATCCTGGCCCCCGTTCGGGCCACGGCGCACCTGCTCCCACGGCCGGGTCCCGGCTTGACCAGCGTCGGTGAACTGTTATTCTGCACATGTGTTCTGGGGGGATCGCCGAACGGAGTGACGGTCGGCGGAGCACGGACGTCGGGCTGGTCGGCAACACGCGTTGCCGGCCAGTCCGCGCTCGCTCGGTACGGTGTGACGCATGTGGACCACGGTGCTGTCACTGGGCATCGCCCTCGTCGTCGGCTACGCGATCGTCGTGCTGGTCAAGGTCACGACGGAGCGGCGCGACGAGCGACGGGCGGACCGAGGCCTGGAGCTCCCGCGCGAGGCCGGCGCCATCGTCACCGTCCGCCTCCGTCGATGGCAGTGGATGACCATCGCCGTCGTCTCGATCCTGTTCGCGGTCGTCGGGGCACTCGCAACGGTGGTGACGGTCACTGCGCTCGCCTCGGGAGCGTCCGGATCCGACGCGGGGCCGGGACCGGCGATCACCGCCGGGGCGATCCTGCTGTGCGGCGTCGGTGGCCTCCTGCTGTCCGGTTCGATGCGGCGGACCCGGATCCTCGGGATGGACGACCACGTGTTGGTCCGGCAGGGGTTCCGTGCCGAACGACGCGTCGCGGTGTCCGAGATCGCCGCGGTACTGCCCCTCGCGAACCAGTACGGCGGACTCGAGGGCCGTGCGGCCGACGGCAGCCGGTTGTTCTCGGTGATGGGTCTCGCCCGCGGCTTCACGGCGTTCGAGGAGTACCTCGACGAGCGCATCGAGCGGCCGGATCACCCGGACCCGACGGCGCCCTGGGTCCCGCCGGCAGCGGGATGATCGAGCGGTCAGGGCTCGACACGGTGGTCGTAGGCGGCCGGTGAGATCCCGACTGTTGCCAGGACGTCCCGCAGTCGGTACGTCGCTTCTCCGACCGTGAACCGAGCCCGGCGCGATTGCTCGAGCGCCTTCGCGACGCGGTCGGCGTTGAACGAGTTGATCCCGTCCTGCAGCAAGATCTTGCCGCACTCCTCGGTCACCACCACGACCTGCGTACCGCCCCCTCCACCGCCGCGGAAGGATCGGCTCGACTCGGAACCCGTTGCTGCGCTGCGGACGGTACAGGTGACGGACATCCGGTGACCATCGTCGTACGAGATGAGCGCGACCGGGACGACGAAGAACAGCAGCGCGGGGAGGACGATGACCAGCAACACGAGGAAGATCCCGACGGCGGGGCGCTTCTTCGTCGTCAGGGCCGTGGCTCTGTGCCTCAGGGTTCCCGCCCCCCTCCTCGAACCGACCACCGTCCCGATGACGATCGTCGTGCGACCTTCGTGTTGACGGCACCTCGGGATGATCCCTCCCCGAGTATTCTTCCCCAGCTCGATCCCACCTGTCGAACACCGATTACTCCGATGGGACGAACGCAATTTAGCGCACCGTTCACTTCACCTGGCTGCGTCCTCCGTCGGTAGGCTCCGGTCATGTTCGGACGGCGATCACCGAGGCAGACCGGTCCAGTACTCCCTGCACCGGACGAATGGCGTGACGATGCGCTCGTGATGGCTGCGAGCATCGAGGAGCTCGGTCTGCTCCACCGCGCGCAGGTCGTCCTCCGCGTCGAGTGTTCCGGCAGCACGGCGTCCTTCCGCGCGGAGGAGGTCATCTCGCTGCTCGACCGCCGAACGCAACGCGTCGAGTCCGACACCACGCCGCTCGCGTTCCTCGTGTCGGCGGGGCGCCGCAGGGGCTCGCGGTGAGGTGCCCGGTGACGTGTCGGTCGAGTTTCGGTCCACGCCGCAGGTCGACTACGTGATCCACACGGTCAGCGGAGAGGATGCCGCAAGACTGCGCGAGTGGCTGGCGAAGGGCGGCGCTTCCGGCACGGGCTCCGACTGACGGGTCGTACCGGGTGAGGTCCTCTCCCCCGCCGCTCTCACGCTGGCGCGAACGAGTTCACGACCGGCGCGACCTTCAGGTCCGCAGGAAGCCCCTCAGGTCGAACGCGCTCTTCTCTGCCCCGAAGCGATACGGCCCGCCAGGCACAACTTGCTCGGCGAAGCGTTGCATGTTCGCCCGTGTGACGTCCTGTTGGTACAGCAGGTTGCCGCACGCGGTCTCGAGAGCACGGTCCGCCGCAACGCGGATCCCGTCTCGGCCGGACGAGCCGAGCAACGGCTTGCTCCACGCGGCGAGTCGGGTTCACGGAGCGTCGCCGGAGCGGCATCAACAGCTCCGGCGCACTCCACTTGCGCCACCCTCGGTCTCCCGGCCGGGTGCTCGCTCCTGGGAACTGCGAAGGGCCCGAACTGCGCGATCGGGCGATGTCAGCGCTCACCACCGGAGGCCCGAACTGCGCGATCGGGCGATGTCAGCGCACACCACCGGAGGCCCGAACCTCGGTCTCACCCGTTCCCCGCCTCCGAAGCACCGCAACGATGGGTCGCCTCGTCGGATCCTCTCAGTCAGGTCGCTGGACTTCGACGGACTGATTGATTGCCCGAAGCTGATCCCTGAAGCGGTAGGAGGCGGCTCCGACGATGAACTCGTAGGTCTGTCCCGCGTGGAACTCTGCTGCGATCCTCGGAGCGCTTGAGGCAGTCACCTGCCTCCGGATGAACACCGTGCCACAGTCGGGCGAATCGATCCGCACTTGGTTGTACGTCGCGCCGACCCCCCTCACGGACCTCGACGAACCGTCGCCGGCAACTGCGGAACTGACGACACACTTCACTGTCAGTGGGTGTGACGCGTCGTAGGCCTTCAAACTGATCGGTGCAACGAAGATCAGCGCGATGACGACCAGCACCCCGAGGAGCCAGGTGCCGAAGATGAGCTTCTTGGCTCGCATCGAGCGTTCCTTGCGCTTCTGCTGGGTCACTGATTCTTGCTTTCTTCTCGATGCTTGGCGGTCAGTGCTTCGGCGCCGTCGGTCCGATCGACCCATCCAGGACACCGTTGACGGCGTCCTGGAGCAGATCACCACCTCGATCACCGTTCGGATCGAGCATCTCAGTTCCGACACTTCCGAGGCCTCCGACGAGCCGATCAGTCGTCTCACCCACCACCGTGGTCCATCGGGCGACGTTCGGCGCAACTGCGTGGGCGCTCCATCCTTCTGGGTAGTGCGGCGTGATCGGAAGGTTTTCTGTGACGGCCGAGGTCACCTTGCTTCCGATCACGCTCAGGCCCGCACCGGTTCCGAATCCCGTGGCCGCTGACTGGACGTAGCCCCCGAGCGTCTTGGGTTCACCATCCGAGTCCATGCCGTACTCGATGGAACTGGTCGTAGCACCGGAGATCCCAGACGCGCCCGCGGCCCTTCCCGTCGACGAGAAGGCGATCGACGAGGCCCTTTGCACGACCGGGCTGGCGGCCCTCCCGACGATCGGGCCGAGCTTGGCCAGGCCAGTCGCCGCGATACCGCCGACCGCCCCGCCGACACCACCGATCAAGGTGTCGACTCCGACTTTCTTCCAATCGACCTGACCGGTCGTCGCCTTCTGACTACCGATCGAGACGCCACCCCCGATCAGTGCCCCCGAGGCTGCGCCGATCAGCGCGACCCCGACAGGCCCGCCGACACCCGTGAACATGAGACCGACACCGAGTGCGACCGCCCCCGCCGCGGCGACGTACTCCCAGTTGTCGTCCCACCATTGTCCGACCGCCGCGAACGCCCCCTGGTTCGCATCCCGGTACGCCTGGATGTCCGCGTCCGTCGCCGGCCGCAACCCCAGCGGGTCGACGGCGTGCACAGGGTCGTTCCCCGCGTAGGAGTACGGGTTCGCGGACCACGCCGCCCCGAGCACGGGCGACAGCGGGTCCGTCGACAGGAAGCCCTTCACCCCCGGGTCGTAGACACGCGCACCGAGCCACTCGAGCCCGCCGACGGACACGCCGCCGCTCGCGGTCAGCGCGACACCGCCGGGGAGGGCGACACCGCCCGGCAACGTGGCGCCTCCGACGGCCTCGAGCACGGCCCAGGGATCGGACGGATCGGTCGCACGCGCGCTCCGCCACCCGGGCGCCGTCCACACGTCGCCGATCGCCACCACACCGCCGGGGAGGTCGAGGACGTCCGCGCCCCCGATGCACACCAGACCCGGCACGCTCGCCGCGGAGTCCCACCACGTCTCGGCACCACCGACCGAGGCCAGTTCACCCAGTGCGTCCGTCCAGAGGTCGGTCCGCGCGGTCTCGGCGTACGAGGCGTCCCGGCTCGTGATCCCGGCGAGGGTGCCGAGGGCGGACCAGGCGTACTCGACGGTCGAACCGTCGGCGTCGGTCCGGCGGACCCGTCGACCGAGGCCGTCGTACCGGTACTCGGTCCGGACGCCCCCTTGCTCCGTGGCGACGAGCTCGCCGGCGAGGTCGTACGTGGAGCGCGTCTCCGTCCCGTCGACGAGCTCGCGGACCAGTCGGCCGCCGGCGTCGTACTCCCACTCGGAGTCACCGGCCCGGACGAGCTGACCGGCGGCGTCGTACCGGTGCTCGATCCGCCCGTGAGGCCCGTCGATCGCGGTGATGCGGCCGTCGTCGTCCCGCTCGATGCGCGTGGTCGTGACGCCGTCGGAGGAGGTCGTCGTGTGCGCGACCAACGCGCCGCGTTCGTAGGACCACGACTGCACGAGGTCGCCCGTGACCGACTCGACGATGCGGCCGGAGGCGTCGTACCGGAACGTCGCCGCGCCGAGGCGGTCCCGCTCGACGGCGGTCGCGCGTCCGGCGGCGTCGCGGCGCCAGGTCGTCCTGGTCCCGGACGGGTCGGTGCGTGCGGAGCGGCGCCCGTCGGCGTCGTACTCCCAGCGGATCGCGTCGGCTCCGCGACTGCGACGGACGAGGAGTCCGCGTCGGTCGTACTGAAGTTCGTGGTCGACCGTCAGGCCGGCTCCCCGGGTGTGGTCGGTGACGACCACGGTCCGGCCGACGGGGTCGCGGCGCACCTCGGTCTGCACCTGCCCGTCGACGAGGACCTGGTGCTCCCGCCCGGCACCGTCGTACGTCCACGCCGTCGTCCGACCGTCGGGGTCGGTCTGCTCGACGCGGCGTCCGGCCGCGTCGAGACGCACGGCCGTGCGCCGCCCGAGCGGATCCGTGACGGCGACGAGGCGGTCGGCCTGATCGTACTCGCGGCGCGTCACGCCGCCGGCGGGATCGGTGGTCGCGACCACACGGCCACGCTCGTCGTACTCGTGGCGGGTGACCCCGCCGAGCCCGTCGACGACCTCGACGACCTGCCCGGCTGCGTCGTGGCGGAAGCGACGTCGACCGAAGCGTGCGTCGTGGACCGAGACGAGCCTCCCGGCCGCGTCCCAGCGGTACCGACTCGTTCCCGCACCGGCCGTCGTCTGCTCGACCACGCGCCCGACCGCGTCGTAGGTGGTCCGCTCGACGTCGCCCGTGGGCGACGTGCGCGCCACGACCCGCGAGTCGACGTCGTAGGTCAGCGTGGTGCGCGCCCCGGTCGCGTCCACGGCGGCAGACGGACGCCCGCACGTGTCGTACTCGTAGGCGGTGCGCGCCCCGGAGGGCGCGACGACGGCCGTCACCCGCCCCGCGAGGTCGCGTTCGATGCGGGTCAGACCGCCCTCGCCGTCGACGAGCTCGACCGGGCGCCCGGCCGCGTCGTAGGTGACGAGCTCGGAGCCGGCCTCGGCGCTCGTCGACTCGACGGGACGACCGAACTCGTCGAACCGGACGGTCGTGGTCGAGAACGCGTCCCGCAGGGTCGCGACACCCGTCGCGACGTCCCGCGCGACGTCCTGACGGACGCCCGTCGGGTCGATCGTCGCGGTGATGCTGCCGTTCGCGTCGTACTCGCGACGCCACGTCGCGCCCGTCGGGTCGGAGACGGCCAGGAGGCGCGACAACGCGTCGTGCGCGAAGGTCCAGACCGCGTCACCCGGCAGGGTCAGGGACGCCAGGTTGCCCTGGTCGTCGAAGGAACGGAGGACGCGTCGCCCGAGCGGGTCGGTCGTCGCGTGGAGTTCCCCGTCGGGCCCGTACTCGAAGGTCGTCGTCCCGCCCAGCGGGTCGGTGACCGCCGAGACGCGGCCGGCGGCGGTGTGCTCGAAGCGCCACGTCGCGCCGTCCGGGTCGCGGCGCTCGCGCAGCAGGCCGGCACCGTCGTAGCGGTACTCGGTCCGGGCCCCGGACGGGCTCGTCACCGCGGTGGGGCGCCCAGCGGGGTCACGCTCGATGCGCGCGGTGTCGCCGACGGCGTTCGTCGTGGCGACGAGCTCGCCGTGCTCGTCGTGCTCGAGGAACAGGACGACGCCGGTCGGGTCGACGACGCGGGTCAGCAGCCCGTCCGACCACGTGAGCTCGGTGCGCCCGCCGACGGGATCGGTGATGACCGACGGGTCGCGGTCGTCACCGCGGTACTCGTAGGTGACCACACCGCCGGACTCGGCGACCACGGTCGTCGTGCGGTCCTGGTCGTCGTAGCCGTAGGTGACGTCCCCGCCGGAGGGCGTGACGGTGCGGATCCGTCGTCCGCGCTCGTCGTACGCGTGGACCGTGACGGAGCCGTCGCGTTCGGTGACCGACACGAGGTTGCCGTGCCGGTCGTAGCTCATCGACTGCCGGTGGTCGTCCGAGTCGACGACGCCCACGAGCCGACCCTTGGCGTCGGCGAGGTAGGAGTTCGACCGGGACCCGTCGTGGTCGGAGACCACGGTGACACGGCCGGGGAGGTAGGCGAAGCGGACGGCCCGGCCGTGCGGGCTCACCTGCTCGACGACGCGACGGTGGACGTCGTAGGTGTTGTCGACCTCGACGACGCCGTCCGCGCTCGTCACGGTGGTGACGAGGTCGTCGTCGTTCCAGCCGTACCGGCGCGCGCCCGCGGCACCGACGACCGAGACCAGTCGTCCGCGGTCGTCGTACTCGTACTCGACGCGTCGACCGTCCGAGCTCCGCACCACGGCGACGCGCCCTGATGCGTACTCGACGTCGATCGCGCGACCGCGCTCGTGGACGAGCCGTCGGACCGATCCGTCCTCGTCGCGTTCGACACGCACCGCGGTCCCGGGTCCGCCGCGCTCGCCGAGCCAGACGCCCGAACGTGTGAACTCGATGCGTCCACCGGTGTTGTCGCGGACGACGAGCCGGTCCTGCTCGGCCACGAGCCACCGGTTCTCCCCGACACCGCGCTCCCACCCGTCCGCCGCCCGGGGGAAGCGGACCTGCCGGCCGTCTGCCCCGACGAAGGAGGCACCGTCGTCGTCCAGCTCGAGGCGGGTCTCGAGGACCGAGGCCCAGCCGGGCCCGAAGAGCCCGACGTGGTCGTCGAGCGAGTTGTACATCCGCGTGATCCGCAGGGACGGCGAGGACCCCGGGAAGTCGAGGTCGGTCTCGGGCTCGAGGAAGTTGCCCGTGGTGGTGTTCACCGGGTCCATCGAGAACCCGGTCGTGGGCTGCGCGCCGTACGCCGAGGGCGGGTCGAACTGCAGCTCGGAGCGCGTCGCGGCGACGCCGGCGGCCTGCAGCGCCGCTGCCAGTGCGGAGTCGGCGACGGTCGACACGGTGCCTTCTCCGCCGGCGGCGGCGAAGGCGTCGGCGACGGTGTTCGCCCACTGGACGTCGCGGTCGTTCGCGGCGAGCCACTGCTCGAACGCGCTGACCAGGTTGCCCGCGTCGATGTGCCCCCACGAGCACCGCGCCGCGAAGTCCTGCAGCGCACCCCGGACCGCAGCGGGCTTCCCGTCGAGGTCGCGGTTCATCCCGGAGCAGGCCGTCGCGAAGGAGCGGAGGTCCGCCGGACGCGCCGACGAGGTCCCCCCGCCGCCACCGCCCCCCGCGCCCGGGTCCGGGGTCTCCCGCGGTCGTGCGGTCACGTTCGGCGCCGGGAAGGTCGGTGCGGGCTCGTTGCCGGCCTTCGGCATCGGGTCGAGCTGCCAGGCCTCGGTCCACCACTCCTCGATGCCGCTGCGCGCGTCCTCGCGGGCCTGCCACTCCCGCGCGGTCTTCCGGCGTGCCCGCTCGGCCGCTGCCGCTTCCTTCATCGTGTCCACCCAGCCGGCGATGGTGCGGAGCGTCTCGACGATGGTGCGCCCGTCACCCGCAGCGGTCGAGGCGTTCTGGGTGAAGAGCTCGGAGAACCGGCCGCGGAACTCCTGCGACGCCGTGTTGACGGCGGTCTGGCGGGAGCCCGCCTGGCCACTGACGGCGTTGGCGGCCGCGTCGAGCGCACGCTTCAGGGCGTCGGCGGTCGCGTCGTCGAACTGGATCGGCTCCGTGTTCGCGTGGATCTGGGCCATGGTCGGTTCCCCCCGGAGTGTGCATCGCACTGGTCGTGCTGGTCGTGCTGGTCGCACGGGTCGTGCTGGTCGCACGGGTCGTGCTGGTCGCGGCCGTCCCCCGACCACGGACGCCCGGGCCGTCCAGGTTCGGACGGCCCGGGCGGTGGAGTCGGCTGGCTAGGCGCCGCCACCCGCGGTGAAGATGTCCTGCGAGATCTTGTCGAGCTGGGTGCGGAGCTGCTCGAGCTCCGTCTTCGCCTTGTCCAGCGCCGCCTTCGTCTCCGGCCAGGTCGATCCGCGGAACGTCGACGCGAGCGGGCCGTCCCACACGTTCGAGTCCGACAGGATGCGACCCTGCGCGTCGAGCTGCGAGATCTGGTCGGTGAAGCCGCCGTTGACGATCGACTGGATCTGCCGGATGGCGGTCTTGGCCTGCTCGGTGGAGAGCACACGTGACATGGTGAACCTCGTTCCTTTCGTAGCTGCACCCCCGCGCAGTGGAATCCCCCCGGAGGCTCTGACGCCGCCCACCATACCCACGAACGCCGACCCATGTCACCGACTGTATTTCGTGACGATCCCTCCCCTGTTCGGGGGACAGGTGCTTCGCCGACGTTCCCTCGGCGGTACGGGGGCCTCCCGGTGCTCCTCCACACGGGACTCGTTCACCCCCGCTTTCCACACCGTCCACCCCGCTCCCCCCGGCAGCAGGGGCCGGGTGGCAGGATGTGGCCATGGACACCGAACCGCAGCTCGACGGCGAATCCGTCGCACCCGACCTGGACGACTTCGACGAGGTCGTCGAGATCGAGCACGAGTCGCTGCCGACGGACCGCTACTTCGATCGTGAGCTGAGCTGGCTCCGGTTCAACCAGCGGGTCCTCGAACTCGGCGAGGACCGGACGCAGCCGCTGCTCGAGCGCGCCAACTTCCTCGCGATCTTCGCCTCGAACCTCGACGAGTTCTTCATGGTCCGCGTGGCCGGCCTCAAGCGGCGCATCGACACCGGGATCGCCGTACCGACGAACGTCGGCCGCGCCCCGAGCGACGTCCTGCGCGACATCGCGGCCAAGGCCCACGAGCTGCAGGACCGGCACGCCGCGGCCTTCATCCACTCCCTCAAGCCCGACCTCGACGCCGCCGGGATCCACGTCGAGCACTGGTCCGACCTCGACGAGGCCGACCGGCTGCGCATGCGCGAGTACTTCAACGAGCGGATCTTCCCGGTCCTGATGCCGCTCGCGGTCGACCCCGCGCACCCCTTCCCGTACATCTCGGGGCTGTCGCTGAACCTCGCCGTGCGGGTGCGCAACCCGAAGTCGCAGCGGCAGGAGTTCGCGCGCCTCAAGGTGCCGCAGAACTTCTCCCGCTTCATCACGCTGCCCGACGACGGCAGCGGTCGCCTCCGGTTCATCCCGCTCGAGGACCTGATCGCCAACCACCTCGACGACCTGTTCCCGGGCATGGAGGTCCTCGAGCACCACGTGTTCCGCGTCACCCGCAACGAGGACGTCGAGATCGAGGAGGACGAGGCCGAGAACCTCATCCAGGCCCTCGAGCGCGAGCTCCTGCGCCGCCGCTTCGGCCCGCCCATCCGTCTCGAGATCACCGAGGACATGGACCCGGTGACCCTGGACCTGCTCGTCCGTGAGCTCGACATCACCGAGCAGGAGGTCTTCCGCCTGCCGTCGCCGCTCGACCTCGGCGGCCTGTTCGAGATCGCCAAGATCGCGCGTCCGGACCTGCACTACCCGAAGCACGTGCCGACCACACCCGTGCAGTTCCAGCCCGGTGAACCGAACACGAAGCCCGACCTGTTCCGCGCCATCGCCTCCCGCGACGTGCTCGTCCACCACCCGTACGAGTCCTTCGCGACGAGCGTGCAGGCATTCCTCGAGCAGGCCGCTGCCGACCCGAACGTGCTGGCGATCAAGCAGACGCTCTACCGCACCTCCGGCGACAGCCCGATCGTCGAGGCCCTGATCGACGCCGCTGCCGCGGGCAAGCAGGTGCTCGCGCTGGTGGAGATCAAGGCACGCTTCGACGAGCAGAACAACATCACGTGGGCCCGCAAGCTCGAGAAGGCCGGCGTGCACGTCGTGTACGGCCTGGTCGGGCTGAAGACGCACTCCAAGCTGGTGCTCGTCATCCGGCAGGAGGGCGGCACGCTCAAGCACTACAGCCACATCGGCACGGGCAACTACAACCCCAAGACCTCGCGCATCTACGAGGACATGGGTCTGTTCACCGCCGACGACGTCGTGGGCAAGGACCTCACCCGACTGTTCAACGAGCTGTCGGGCTACGCGATCGAGAAGAAGTTCAAGCGTCTCCTCGTCGCGCCGCTCCACCTGCGGAAGGGGCTCGTGAAGCGCATCCAGCACGAGGCGGCGAACGCGGCGGCCGGTCGGCCCTCGGGCATCCGGATCAAGGTCAACTCGATGGTCGACGAGCAGATCATCGACGCCCTCTACCTCGCGAGCCAGGCCGGGGTCCCGGTGGACGTGTGGGTCCGCGGCATCTGCTCGCTCAAGCCCGGCCTCGAGGGCGTCAGCGAGACCATCCGCGTCCGGAGCGTCGTCGGACGGTACCTCGAGCACTCCCGGGCGTTCGCGTTCCACAACGACGGCGACCCGGCCGTGTTCATCGGTTCCGCCGACATGATGCACCGGAACCTCGACCGCCGCGTCGAGGCCCTCGTCCGACTCTCCGACCCCGCGCACGTGGCCGAGGTGCAGGAGATGTTCGACCTGGCCATGGCGGAGACCACGAGCTCGTGGCACCTCGAGTCCGACGGCGAGTGGACGCGGCACTCGACGGACGACGACGGTCGGCCGCTCGACGACGTGCAGAACGTCCTCATGCGCAAGATCTCCGCCCGGAAGCGCTCGACCCGGTGAGCGGCGGGACCGCGAAGCCCGTCGTCGCGGCGGGTGCGGTCGTGTGGCGCGAGCACGCGGGCGGCCCGCTCGTGCTGCTGGTGCACCGCGACCACCACAAGGACGTCTCGTTCGCCAAGGGCAAGGTCGACCCCGGTGAGAGCGTGCCGACGACCGCGGTCCGCGAGATCGAGGAGGAGACCGGGTACCGCGTGCACCTCGGCGCACCGCTCGGCACGGCCGAGTACGTGCTGCCCAGCGGACGGGACAAGGTGGTGCACTACTGGTCGGCGCGGGTCTCCGGCAAGGAGTACGACCGCGCCGGGACCTTCCGGCCGAACGACGAGGTCGCGGCCGTCGAGTGGGTGCCGATCGACCAGGCCCGGAAACGGTTGACCTACGACCGTGACGTCGCGATCCTCGACCGGTTCGCCGAGCGCGTCGCCGCCGGGGAGCACCGGACCTTCGCCCTCATCGCGCTCCGGCACGCCAAGACGATCCCCGGCTCCGAGTGGGACGGGCCGGACGCGACGCGCCCGCTCCTGCCCGTCGGCCGGTCGCAGGCGAAGGCGGCCGCTGCGCCGGTCGCCGCGTTCGGACCGAAGAAGATCGTCAGCAGTACTGCGGCCCGGTGCCTCGCGACCGTCGAGCCGCTGTCCGCCCGGACGCACGTCGGCGTCGCGAGCACGCCCGACATCAGCCAGGAGGCCCACGACCGCGGTGCCGCGGACGTCAAGGGCGTGGTGCGGAAGCGCCTCGACAAGGGCAAGTCGACCGTCCTGTGCTCGCACGGGCCCGTGCTGCCGGACATCATCGCGCGGATCGCGGCGGTGACGGCGGACGACAGTCGACGGTTCGACCTGCGGCGGGCGGCGATGCTCTCGGTCGGCGACTTCGCCGTGATGCACATCGCCGGGGACAAGCTCGTGGCGGTCGAGACCCACCGGAACACCGTCCCCGCCTGATGCGACCGGCCCGGCGCGACCGGTCCGACACCACCCGCCTGATGCGACCGGCCCGGCGCGACCGGTCCGACACCACCCGCTTGACGTGACCGGCCCGGCGCGGCCGGCCTGACGCGACCGGTCCGACACCACCCGCTTGACGTGACCGGCCCGGCGCGGCCGGCCTGACGCGACCGGTCCGACACCACCCGCCTGACGCAGCCGGCCCGACGCAACCGGTCCGACGCCACGCGACTGACGCGACCGGGCTGACTCGACCGGCCCGACGCAACCGGTCCGACGCGACCGGCCCGGACGGCTCCGGCCTGACGCAGCCGGCCCGACGAGACGTTCCCGGCAACGGCAGGCGCCCGAGCGAGCGGCACCGCCGAGCTGCGCCGTCCTCCCCCGGCCGAGCGCACACCGCGACCGCGACCGCCGGCCCCGTGCCGCGCACTGGAGGACCCCCACCGCCCCGACCGCGACCGCGCCCACCGGACCCGCACCGCGCCTCCCGACCGATGCATCCGCATGCGCCCACCGGACGCACGCCGATCCCGATCCTGCACCCGCTCCGGAGCCGCCGCACGGCGCCCACGGTCGCGACAACCCCTCGTTCACCTCCCGTTCACCAGTGCGCGTGATCCCAGTCACCTCGCGTCCCTACAGTCGCTCCCGGGTCAGCACCGGCCCGCGGGACCAGCAGCGGTCCCACCTGCACTGACATCCCCGAAGGGACCCCTGTGAACATCAAGCGAATCGGCACGGTCGCGGCGATCGCGATCGCCGGCGCGGTCGTGCTCTCCTCCTGCGCGGCGAACGAGGACGCGGGCGCTGGCGCCTCCGCCACGTCGAGCTCCGGCACCGACTACTCGAAGCTCTCGGGCACGCTGACCGGCTCGGGCTCCTCCGCACAGCAGACCGCCGAGGCCACCTGGGCCGCCGGCTTCCAGAGCGTCGCCTCGGGCGCCACGGTGAACTACTCGCCCGACGGCTCCGGCGCGGGCCGCAAGAACTTCATGTCCGGCGCCGCCGACTTCGCAGGCTCCGACGCCGCGCTGAAGGACGAGGAGCTCGCGGGCACGTTCGAGAAGTGCGCCGCGGACTCGAAGGCCATCGACATCCCGGTCTACATCTCCCCGATCGCCATCGCCTACAAGGTCGACGGCGTCAAGGAGCTCACCCTGGACGCGAAGACGATCGCGGGCATCTTCTCCGGCAAGATCACGAAGTGGAACGCTCCGGAGATCGCCTCGCTCAACAAGAGCGCCGACCTTCCGGACGCGGCCATCACGGTCGTCCACCGCTCGGACGACTCCGGCACGACGCAGAACTTCTCGGAGTACGTCTCCGCGAACGCGAGCGACGTCTGGACCGAGAAGCCGAGCCAGACCTTCCCGTACCAGGTCGGCGACAGCGCGAAGGGCACCTCGGGTGTGGCCTCGGCCATGGCGAGCGCCTCGAACGCGATCACCTACATCGACGACTCGGGCGCGGGTGACCTCGACAAGGCGAAGCTCATGGTCGGTTCCACGGCCACCGAGATCTCGGCCGAGGGCGCTGCCAAGGTCGTCGCGGACTCGAAGACGGTCGCCGGCCGTGCGGACAACGACCTCGCGATCGACATCAACCGCAAGGACACCGCGAAGGGTGCGTGGCCGCTGGTCCTCGTCTCATACGCGATCGCCTGCCAGGAGTACAAGGACTCCGCGAAGGGTGAGCTCGTGAAGGGCTACCTGGACTACGTCGTCTCGAAGGACGCGCAGGACGCGGCCGCGAAGGAGGCCAAGTCGGCCGCCCTCTCGTCCGACCTGGCGGAGAAGGCCGCGAAGGCCGTCGCCTCCATCAAGTAAGGCCCGCTGAGCGCCCGGACGTCGATCCCACCCACCTGGTCGACGTCCGGGCACTCGCCCGTCCGGCAGGCAGCGAGCGCCAGCGCCAGCGCCAGCGCCAAGCACCAAGCACCAAGCACCAAGCAAGCACCACGCACCACGCACCACGCACCGCGCACCGCGCACCAACCAAGAACCACGCACCGAGCACCACCCCGCAGCAGCACTCCCCCCGCCGC
>NZ_MCIG01000046.1 GCF_001705035.1 Curtobacterium sp. UCD-KPL2560
CGCGAGCTGCTTCCGGTTGTGCGAGACCCCACTGCGGCGACCCGGCGGCCCGCACACCGCGTCCCCGCCCCGCCCCACCGCACACGACGACGCCCGCCGCTCCCGGGAGAGCGACGGGCGTCGTCGTGTGCGCGGGGCCGGTGGTCCGGCCGCTGCGTCAGGAGGCGCGGCGGGCGCGGGCGGCGCGACGCTTGAGCGCGCGACGCTCGTCCTCGCTCAGACCACCCCAGACACCGGAGTCCTGGTTGTTCTCGAGGGCGTACTGCAGGCACATCTCGGTGACGGTGCACCGGGCGCAGACCGACTTGGCCTTCTCGATCTGATCGACGGCGGGTCCGGTGTTGCCAACGGGGAAGAAGAGCTCGGGGTCCGCGGTGAGGCAGGCTGCCTGGTCACGCCAGTCCATGTGTGGTGCTCCTTGATGTCGATGCTCGAACGGCAGGCCGGGGACGCAGTTCGGGGATCGGAACGCTGGGCATGCACGAGGCACGAGGGGGAACCTGTGGGGGAGGCTTCCGCTGGGAGCGAGTCTGACGCCCGCTGAACGCTCGGGGGAGGAGCGTCGAACTGCGGGAGACGCACACCACATCGTGCCGTCCAAACGACCTCGAATATCGTTCCATACTGGTAGGGCCAAATCAAGGGTCCGATCTGGAGGATTGCTGTGCCCGACACCACCCCGCCGCGTTCGCCCGCGGTCACCGTGCTCCTCGTCGTGGTCGGCCTCGAGGCCCTCGCGCTGGCCGTGGCCACCGTCGTCCTGCTCGTCGAGCTCGTGACCGCACCGGCCGCGAGCATCGCGTCCGCGATCGCGCTCACCGTGCTCTCCGCCGTCGCCACGACCTGGCTGTGCGCGATGGTCGTCGGGCTCCGCAACCGCCGTCCTTGGGTGCGCGCCGGCATCGTCGTCTGGCAGGTCCTGCAGGGCGCGCTCGCGATCGGCGCGTTCCAGGGCGTCTTCCGCGTCGCCTGGGTCGGGTGGCTGCTCCTCATCCCGGCGCTGCTCGGGCTCACCCTGGTGCTGTCCCGCGCGGTCTCGGCATGGCTGCTGCCGCGCGACGGCCAGGGCGACTGACCCCGCCAGCGCGACCCGCGTCGCGCTCGTGACGACCGACGGACGGGAGGCGCGGTGCCAGCTGGCACCGCGCCTCCCGTCCGTCTGAGTGTCGGGTCCGTGACCGGTCAGACCAACCCGAGCTTCTTCCGCAGGCTGGCGACGTGGCCCGTGGCCTTCACGTTGTAGAGGGGGAGCTGCACGCGGCCCTCCTCGTCGACGACGATGGTCGACCGGATGGTGCCGGTGACGATCTTGCCGTAGTTGTTCTTCTCGCCCCAGGCCCCGTAGGCCCGGTGCACGGTCAGCTCGGGGTCGCTCAGCAGGGGGAAGGTCAGCGCCTGCTCGTGCTGGAAGGTCTTGAGCTTCGCGGGCTCGTCCTTCGAGACGCCGAGCACCTCGTAGCCGGCTGCCTGGAGCGAGGACATGTTGTCGCGGAAGTCGCACGCCTCGGTGGTGCAACCAGGGGTGGATGCCGCCGGGTAGAAGTACACGATGACCTTCCTGCCGCGCAGGTCGGCGAGTGCGTGCTGCACGCCGTCCTGGTCCGGAAGGGTGAAGTCGGGGGCCGTCTCGCCGGCGGCCAAACGCTCCGTCATGGTGCTCCTGTTCGTGTCCGGTGCTCGAGTGGTCATGAGCACGCCGAAGCCATGCTATTGTTGTTTCCCGTTGCAGGACGGAGTTCCGGACAGCAACGAACAGCACGACAGCACGCACCTCTAGCTCAATTGGCAGAGCAACTGACTCTTAATCAGTGGGTTCTCGGTTCAAGTCCGAGGGGGTGCACCACCAAGGCCCGGTCGACATCGTTCGACCGGGCCTTCGTCGTTGTGGCACGGCGCCTGATCGGAGCGACACGCCCGAGTGCTCGTGTGCGGTCGAACTCGTCGGAGCGGGCGCGACGGTCGTCGTCCGGCCCGGACCGTTCGCCCCGACCGTCGGCGTTGACCGTGCGATGACCGGGCGCGAGCCGTCAGGCGGGGACGTCGACGACCCGGACCGGGCCCACGACCGGGACGAGCGCGCCGGCCGACGCTGCGGCGAGGTCGTCCCGGAGCCGTCCGAGCGCGGTGTCGGGCACCCAGAGCGTGAAGTCGACCGCCGCGCCGTACGCGGGGTCGTCGAAGCGGGCGTCGTGGTGTCGCACCCAGTCGCGCAGGACGTTGTCGATACGACCGGCCTCGGCGTGCGGGACGGTGACGTCCACGCGGGTCAGCTCGGCACGGCGGAGGACCGTGGCCCGGTCGAGCGCCTCGGACACCGACGTCGAGTACGCCCGCACGAGGCCGCCGGCACCGAGCTTCACGCCGCCGAACCACCGGGTGACGACCGCGACCACGTCGGTGAGCTCCCGGCGCCGCAGCACCTCGAGCATCGGCACGCCCGCGGTGCCGGACGGCTCGCCGTCGTCGTTCGACCGGGCCTGGTCGCCGAGCACGCCGGTGACCATCGCGGTGCAGTGGTGCCGGGCGTCCCACGCGGCCCGGCGGACCTCGGCGACGACCCGCTCGGCGTCGGCCACGCCCGTGACGGGTGCGATGGTGGTCCGGAAGCGCGACTTCGTGATGGTGACCTCGTGCTCGACCACCGCGGCGACGGTCGACGGGAGGGTGCGGGCCACACGGTCAGGGTAGTGCGCCGACGGGGGCCGGCGACGGCGGGCTGTGGGTGGTCCGCGCTAGCATGACGACCAGCCGGTGACTGGGGAGCAGTGCCGGCGACTGGGGAGGAGTCCGATCGACATGGCGACACCAGCTCCGAAGGGCGGCGCGCTCGACGCCGCCGAACTCGCCCGGCGCCTGAACCTGCTGCTCGACTTCGAGGAGTCGCAGCGTGGTGCGCCGGTGCCCTTCGCCGCGATCGAGGAGTACGTGGCCGCGCGGGGTGGGTCGCTCTCGCGGGCGAAGTGGACCTACATGCTCTCCGGGGACGGGCGGCGCAACCGCGACACCGAGCTCCTCACGGTGCTCGCGGGCTTCTTCGAGGTCGACGAGCGCTTCCTGCTCGAGGACAGCGCGGTCCCGGAACGGATCGGCGCGCAGATCGAGCTCGTGCGCGCGCTCCGTTCTGCCCGGGTCAGCGGGTTCGCGGCCCGCACCTTTCCCGGCGAACTGTCGCCGGAGGCGCTCCGGCGCATCGCGCAGGTGCTCGAGGAGGAGTCCGCGCGGGGGAGCGTCGCGTGACCGGGGCGACGGTCGAGTCCTGGTGGCGCCGCGGTGACGCCGAGGGCTGGTCGGACATCGAGCACGCGGTCGCGGCGGCGACGGACCACCTCGGCAAGCCGGTCGTGGTGCGTGAGGAGTCGTTCCTCGCCACCGAGCCGGTGTGCGGCTTCGTCGCGACGCTCCAGCACCAGCACCTCGTGATGATCTCCCCGACGACCTCGGAGACGTTCCGGTCGTTCGTGATCGGGCACGAGCTCGGACACCTGCTGCACCGCCACCAGGACCACGCCCCGCAGTCGGCGTACGTGCGCGACGTCATCCCCGACGTCCCCGAGTACAAGGTCGAGCGCGCGCTGGCCCGCGGTGCCTTCTCGAACGACTACGAGCACGAGGCCGAGCTGTTCGCCGACCGGCTGGCGGCGCTCATCCGTCGCCACCGCGGCCGCCCGAGCGCCTTCCGCGGGGTCTTCGGGTGATCCTCGCCGTCGCCCAGGCCGTCCTCCTGGTCGTCGGGTCGGGTGTGCTGCTCTGGCTGCAGCGCGGGCAGGACCGCACGCTCGCGCTCACCTTCCTGCTGTTCGCGGCGACCATCGTCACCAACGTCGACCCGCTGTACCGCTGGCTCGACCCGCTGCTCGGCGGGCAGAACGTCGTCACCGTCCTCAGCGACTGCCTGATGGTGGCGGGCACGAGCACGCTGCTCTGGGGCGTGGCGAAGGCCGTCGGCGCCGCCCGCCCGTGGATGCGCACGGCGATCGTCACGTCGTGCGTCGTCGTCGGCGTGGTCGTGCTCGGCGCGTTCCTCGTCCTCGACCGGCCGGCGACGACCACGACCTTCATGCTGACGGCCGGCGACCAGCCCGCAGCGGCCGTGTACTCGATCGCGCAGACCGTCTACCTCGGGGTGACGCTCGGGGCCACCGCACTGATCTGTCTCCTGCACCTGCGCGAGGCCCGCGGTGCGACCGACCTCGTGGGGCTCTGGGCGATCGTGCTCGGCGGCGTGCTCGGCGCGGTGCGGATGGTCGTCGTCGTGGTCATGGACGTGGCGCACGTGCTCGGCCGCACGGACGTCACCCGGGCGCTGTCCCTGCCCTACGACGTCACGACGCCCGGGGCGGTCCTGTGCGTCGCCTCGGGCATGCTCCTGCTCGTGGTGGGGCTCCGGCTCGCCCGACGCCGTGCGACCCGCCGCGTCGAGGCCGCCCTCGCCGCGCTGGCGCCGCTGCACGAGCGCGTCGGCACCGACAACGCCTACCCCGACTCCGACGACCCCGCGACGCGGCTCAGCCGCACCATCGTCGAGATCAACGACGGCGCCCGGCGGGCGCGGCAGCCGCTCGCGCCGGACGAGCAGGCCGCCCTCGCCGACGCCGAGGCGGCGCTGCTCGAGGCTCCCGGCCGGTCCTGACCGGACGTCGGGCCCCGGGACACGAGGACGACTCGACGCTCGCGCGCGAGCCGTGTAGGGTCTGTAGCAGGTGCTACACGTCGTGGAGTGCCGCCGGGGCGGACTCGGCCGCGTTGGGGGCGGCCGAGCACCCCCGGTCCTCCCGCGGGGCGCACGCCTCGGTGGCTAGGATCGTCGCGTGTTCGTCTTCGCCGCCATCGTCCTGTTCGTCGCCGCCGTCTTCAACGTCGTCACGTGGCCGCGGTTCTTCCAGCGGGTCGCGACCGACCCCCGTGCGCGTGACGCCGCCGGCGGGCCGACGACGTTCTACACGGTGCACCTCGTCCTGCTGCTGATCGCGCTCGCGATCGCGGTGGCCGCGGTCGTCGCGGGGATCCTGCTGCTCGTCTGACGGCCGGGAGGCGCGGGTCGCGCCCGCCTCGCAGGCCGCGGCTGCACGGTGGCCGCGTCGCCCGCCGCCGCGCGGTCGCCACGTCGGTGCCCGCCGCTGCGCGGTCGCCACGTCGGTGCCCGCCGCCGCGCGGTGGCCCCTTCGGCGCCGGCCTCGGCCGCCGCGGCGCTGCCCGGCGGCTCCGGCGGCGGCGCCTCAGCCCTCGGACGGCAGCGACGCCCCGAGGACCCGTTCGAGCGCCAGTCGCGCGACCGGTTCGTCCCGGGTGTCGAGCAGCACCCGGTAGGTGTCACGCGCGGTCACGAACTCGACGCACACCGCGTCGAAGTCGCACGGCTCGATGCGCCAGCCGTGCACCTCGTCCATCGGGACCTGCGTGGGTGCGTCGCGCTCGAAGCTCGTCTCGGCGTGCACCGTGTGGTCGTAGAACCGGAGCCGTCCGGTGGTGGCCCGCCAGCTGAGCTGCAGGTCGAGCGTGGGGGAGACAGAAGGGTCCGGCACGCGCCGATCGTAGCGGCGTGTGCCGGACCCGTGCCATCCCCACCGGGGACGAGAGCGTTGTCCGGACGACGAGGACGGTGTCCGCGTCGCGCGGCGGTCAGTCCTTGCCGGACCGGCCGTCGCGCCGGACCTGGTTCGCGGGGTCGCGACCGGTGATCGGGTACGGCCCGGTGACACCCTCACGCAGGGCGGCGATGCGCAGGATCCGGTCGCGCTGCAGGAACCAGCCGACGACGAGCAGCGGGATGATGACGACGAGCGAGGCGATCGTGTAGGTGCCCACCGGCCAGTCGATCGCCATGAGCACGACGACGGACACGAGGAACGCGAGCGTCAGCCACGACGTCACCGGGGCACCGGGCAGCTTGAAGCTCGGTTCCTTCGCCAGGCCCTGCTTCGCCCACTGCCGCAGGCGCATCTGGCAGAGGATGATCGTGCCCCACGCGGTGATGATCCCGAGGCTCGCGACGTTGAGCGCGATCTCGAACGCCTGCGACGGGACGAAGTAGTTGAGCGCGACACCCGCGACGGTGAACGCGGCGGTGAGCAGGATGCCGGCGTAGGGGACGCCGCCCTTCGACATCTTCGTGGTCCACTTCGGCGCGGAACCGTTCATGCCCATCGAGTGCAGCGCGCGGCCGGTCGAGTACAGGCCGGCGTTGAGCGACGACAGCGCCGCGGTGAGCACCACGAAGTTCATGATCGAGCCGGCGACCACCCCGACCTGCGGGTTGCCGAGCGACGAGAAGAACGTCACGAAGGGGCTCACGCCCTCCTTGTACGACGTGTACGGCAGCAGCAGCGACAGCAGCACGACCGAGCCGACGTAGAAGACCGCGATGCGGAAGACGACCGAGTTGATGGCGCGCGGGATGACCTTCTCGGTGTCCTGCGTCTCGCCGGAGGCCGTGCCGACGAGCTCGATCGCGGCGTAGGCGAACACGACGCCCTGCACGACGAGCACGGCGGGCAGCACGCCGTTCGGGATGAGGCCGCCGTTGTCCTGCCAGATCGAGAAGCCGGTGCGGACCGCCTCGCCGCCGGTCTCCACCGGGAAGGCGAAGACGAGCCACACGAGCGCGATGACGAGGAAGGCGACGAGCGCCGCGACCTTGATGAGGGCGAACCAGAACTCGAGTTCACCGAAGACCTTGACGGCGACCATGTTCGCGGCGAGGACCACCACGAGCGCGATGAGCGCGAGGAGCCACTGCGGCGCGGCGGTGAACGCCTTCCAGTACTGCAGGTAGAGCGCGACCGCCGTGGTGTCCACGATCGAGGTCATCGCCCAGTTGAGGAAGTACATCCACCCGGCGGCGTACGCGAACTTCTCGCCGTAGAACTCGCGGGCGTAGGAGATGAACGACCCCGAGGACGGGCGGTGCAGCACGAGCTCGCCGAGCGCCCGCAGGATGAAGAAGGCGAAGATGCCCGCGATCAGGTACGTCACCGCCAACGCCGGTCCGGCGGTGTGCAGGCGGCCGCCCGCGCCGAGGAAGAGTCCGGTGCCGATGGCCCCGCCGATCGCGATCATCTGCAGTTGCCGGGGCTTCAGACCGTGCTGGAAGCCCTCCTGCTCGTGCGAGAAGTCGTTCGCGGGCTTCGAGACACCCGTGTCGTTCTGCGCTGTCATGCGCGCCAACCTACATCGGCGGCGGCACCGGGGCGGCACGGCCACGATGCCTGTACGCTCCGACAGGTTGTCGTGCCGCGTCGGGGTCGCCGCTCCGACCGGCGAACACGGTCAGGGCGCGACCGCCACGATGGAGGGATGGACATCCTCCTCCGACTCCTCGTCGCGATCGGGTTCGCCCTGCTCGTCACGGCCGCCGCGGCGCTCGTCCTGCACCTGGTGCTCCGCACGATCGCCCGCCGGGAACGTTGGGCCGCCGTGCTCTCCCGCCGGACGAAGCACCCCTTCCGGACCGTGCTCCTGGTCGCACTCCTCTGGGCGGCGTTCGCGGCGACGATCCCGCACGACGCGGAGCAGTACCCGTGGCGGGACGAGGTCTCGCACGCGTTCCTCATCGCCACGATCGCGGTCGGGTGCTGGCTGGCGTGCGAGGTCGCGATCTTCCTCGAGGACCTCGGCCTGCACCGCTACCGCGTCGACGTGCCCGACAACCGGGTGGCCCGACGCATCCGCACGCAGGTCCTCATCATCCGTCGGCTCACGGTGGCCGTGCTCGTGATCATCGCGGTCGGCGCGATCCTGCTCACCTTCCCGGGCGTCGAGGCGGCCGGCGCGAGCGTGCTGGCCTCGGCCGGGCTCATCTCGGTCGTGGCCGGGCTCGCGGCGCAGTCGACGCTCGGGAACGTGTTCGCCGGCATGCAGCTCGCCTTCTCGGGTTCCATCCGCGTCGACGACGTCGTGGTCGTCGAGCAGCAGTGGGGGCGGATCGAGGAGATCACCCTCACCTACGTGGTGGTGCACCTCTGGGACGACCGTCGCTTCGTCCTGCCCTCGACGTACTTCACGAGCACGCCGTTCGAGAACTGGACGCGCACGGGCAGTGAACTGCTCGGCGCCGTCGAGTTCGACCTGGACTGGCGGATCAGCCCCACCGAGATGCGCACCGAGCTCGACCGCATCCTCGCCACCTCGACGATCTGGGACGGCCGCACGAAGGTCCTGCAGGTCACCGAGGCCGTCGGCGGACTGGTGCGCGTGCGCATCCTCGTCAGCGCCCCGGACGCGGGCGGCCTGTTCGACCTCCGCTGCTACGTGCGCGAGGAGATGGTCGAGTGGCTGCAGCGCGAGCACCCGGACGCCCTGCCGCGCCAGCGCGTGCAGGTGACGCAGGGCCACGAGTCGGTCGGCAAGCGGCGTCCCCGCACCGACGAGCAGGACGCCTCGCTGTTCCGCGAGGGCGACGAGCGCTCCGCGCTCTTCACCGGACCGATCCAGACCTCCGGCATCCGCCCCGACCAGGTGCCGGACGCCCCGACCGCGCACCCGCGCCCGCAGGAGCGCTGACCGGCCGCCGCGACCCACCGCACGACGGACGGGAGGCGCGGTGCCAGCCGGCACCGCGCCTCCCGTCCGTCCGCGGTCACGTCGGTGACCGCGGGCCGCGTCGCTACTTCTGGCGCGCCTTCACCGCGCGGTCGTCCTCGACGACCGTGCCGAGCGCCACGATCGTCGTGGAGAGCCACGCGATCCAGGTGAGCGCCAGGCGCCAGTCCCGCGGCCCCTGCCGCGTGGTCTGCACGACGCTGTAGCCGCTGATGATCGAACTCCACACCGCACCGCTGAACATGAACTTCCGCACGGGTTCCTCCTCCTGGTCGTCCCGGCCACGCTACCGGCCAGTACATTGGAGCGCCGCCGGTCACCCTGCCCGGCGACGGCCGGTCGACCTGGCCGTGACGAGAACGAGGAGTCAGCGTGCGTCAGGCCGTCATCGGGGGAGTCCTGCTCGCGGTCGGGGCGGTGTGCGTCCTGCTCGGGCTGCTGCCCCTGTCCGAGCTCGCCACCCTGGCCGACCGGGTCGTCCCGGTGCTGGCGTTCGTGCTCGGCCTGACGATCGTGTCCGAGCTCGCGGCCGACGCCGGCGTCTTCGACCGGCTCGCCGACCTGGCCGCCCGGGTCGGTGGCGGCCGCACCATCGGGCTCTGGGGCGCGGTCGTCGTGCTCGCCGTGGTCTGCACGGTGTTCCTGTCCATCGACACCACCGCGGTGCTGCTCACCCCGATCGTGATCACGCTCGCCCGCCGGGTGGGCCTGCCGCCGATGCCCTTCGCGCTGACCACCGTGTGGCTCGCGAACACGGCGTCGCTGCTGCTGCCCGTGTCGAACCTCACGAACCTGCTCGCGGTCGACAAGATCGGGCTCGACGGGCCGATCCCGTTCGCCGGCCTCATGGTGTGGGCGGCGCTCGCGGGCGTCGTCGTGCCGTGCGCCGTGCTCCTCGTCGTGTTCCGCGGCAAGCTGTTCGGCCGGTACACGCCGGTCGCGGTGCGCCGCCCGAGCGACCCGGTGTTCTTCTGGTCGGCGTCGGTCGTGCTCGTCGCCCTGGTCGTCGCGCTCACGGCCGGCGTCACGGTGTGGATCGCGGCCCTCGCCGCCGCGGCCGCCCTCGTCGTCGTCGCGGCGTTCCGCGCCCCCGCGGAGCTCCGTCCGTCCCGGGTGCCGTGGGCGACGCTCGTGTTCGCCGCCGGGCTGTTCGTCGTCGTCGAGACCCTGCACGCCACCGGGCTCACCGACCCGATCGTGCAGGCGCTCTCGGGCGGGACCGACACCGGGTCGCTCCTGCTGCTCGGCGGGGCCGGCGGGGTCGCGGCGAACGCGATCGACAACCTGCCCGCCTACCTCGTGCTCGAGCCGGCCGCCGGGCACGAGGCCCTGCGGTACGCGGCGCTCCTCGTCGGCGTGAACGCCGGGTGCCTCATCACGCCGTGGGCCTCGCTCGCGACGCTGCTCTGGCACGCGCGGCTGTCGAGCGAGGGCGTGCACCTGTCGTGGGGGCGCTACATGGCGCTCGGCTGCGTCGTCGCGCCCCTCACGGTCGTCGCGGGCGTGCTCGCCCTGCAGCTGTAGCCGCTCCCGCCCGGCCGCGGCGTCCGTCGCGGCGACGGACGCCGCCCCGGTGGTGGCGGCAGCTTCCGGCTAGAGCCAGTCCTTCGTCTTGAACACGCGGTAGAGCACGAGCGACGTCGCGACGATGAGCGACACCGAGGCCGCCAGCCCGCTCCAGTGCCCCTCGCCGGGGAACGACACGTTCTGCCCGAAGAAGCCCGTGATCGCGGTGGGGATCGCGATGATCGCCGCCCAGCTCGTGACCTTCTTCATGACCGTGTTCTGCCGGTTCGACGCCAGGTTGAGGTTCGTGTCGAGGACGCTCGACACCGAGTCGCGCAGCTGCTCGACCGAGTCGGCGATCGTCACCAGGTGGTCCTCGACGTCGCGGAAGTACGGGCGGATGCCGTCCGCGATCGACTGGGCGTCGCCGTGCAGCAACGAGGCGACGCTGTCCCGCGTGGGCACGACCTGCCGCCGGAGCACCCCGAGGGCCTTCCGGAGCCGGAACGAGCGGCGCTGGACCTGCTGCTCGCGCGGGTCGCCGTGCTCGAAGAGGTCGTCCTCGAGCGTCTCGATGCGCGCCTCGACGTCCTCGACGGTCGACGTCGCGTGGTCGACGACCGCGTCGAGCAGCCCCCAGACGAGCCACGGCACGCCGTGCTCGCACACGTCGACGTTCGCGTCGAGCCGGCGGTCGACCGCGCCGAGGTCGACGTCCGGGCCGTGCATCGTGACGAGGGCCCGCCGGGTGATGAACGCCTTCACCTCGTGCGTCACGAGGTCGCCCTGCGCGTCGAGCCCCTCGACGTCGTAGACGACCAGGAACAGGCTGTCCCGGTACCGGTCGAGCTTCGGACGCTGCCCGGGTTCGAGGGCGTCCTCGAGGGCCAGGGCGTGGATGCCGAGCTCCTCCTCCACGTGCCGCAGGTCGTCCGGACCCGGGTCGGTGTGGTCCACCCACACGAAGGTGTCGTCGTCCCGGCCCAGCAGGTCCGACACCTCGTCCACCGGGAAGTCCCGCTCCGCGGGCCTGCCGTTCCGCCACGCGCGTGTTGCGACCATGTCCGCGAGCCTAGCCAGCCGACCGGTGCGGTCCCGCCGGGGGACCGGCCGACCCCGCGCTGGTACCGTCGGCGGGGAACCCGGTGCACCGTCCGGGCGGAACGGAGACCCCACCACCCCATGGCAACACCCACCCACCAGGACCGGTACGCCTTCGTCGTCGCCTCGAACCGTCTGCCCGTCGACCGCGTGGTCGACGAGGACGGCAACGAGGGGTGGCGGCACTCCCCGGGCGGCCTCGTGACCGCCCTCGAGCCGGTGATGCGCGCCAACGACGGCGCCTGGGTGGGATGGGTCGGCCAGCCCGACGTCGAGGTCGCCCCGTTCGACAACGACGGCATCCACATCGTCCCGGTGCCGCTCAGCGCGAGCGAGGTCGAGGACTACTACGAGGGCTTCAGCAACGACACGCTCTGGCCGCTCTACCACGACGTCATCGAGCACCCGAGCTACCACCGCGACTGGTGGAACGCGTACAAGACCGTGAACGCCCGGTTCGCGGAGCAGATCGCGGCGATCGTCGAGCAGGACGGCATCGTCTGGGTGCAGGACTACCAGCTGCAGCTCGTGCCGGCCCTGCTGCGCGAACTCCGTCCCGACCTGACGATCGGCTTCTTCAACCACATCCCGTTCCCGCCGGTCGGCATCTACGCCCAGCTGCCGTGGCGGGCGCAGATCCTCGACGGTCTGCTCGGCGCCGACGTCATCGGCTTCCAGCGCCACGACGACGCGAGCGACTTCCTCCGCGCCGTGCGGCACATCAAGGGCTACACGACCAAGGGCTCGACCATCGACGTGCCGGTCGACGACCCGGATGCGCCCCGCAGCCGCAAGGGCATCACGGTCCGGCACGTCGAGGCGCGCCACTTCCCGATCTCGATCGATGCCGAGAGCTTCGAGGAGATCGCCCGTCGGCCCGAGGTCCAGGAGCGCGCCCGCGAGATCCGTGCCGGTCTCGGCAACCCGAAGACCGTGCTGCTCGGCGTCGACCGGCTCGACTACACCAAGGGCATCCGCCACCGCATCAAGGCCTTCGGTGAGCTCGTCGAGGACGGCCGCATCGCCGTCGAGGACGCCACCCTGGTGCAGGTCGCGAGCCCGAGCCGCGAGCGGGTGGACACGTACCGCACGCTGCGCGACGAGATCGAGCTGAGCGTCGGGCGGCTGAACGGCGACCTCGGCACGATCGGCCACCAGCCGATCTCGTACCTGCACCACGGGTACCCGCGCGAGGAGATGGTCGCCCTGTACCTCGCGGCCGACATCATGCTCGTCACCGCGCTGCGCGACGGCATGAACCTCGTCGCCAAGGAGTACGTCGCGAGCCGGTTCGACAACGACGGCGTGCTCATCCTGTCCGAGTTCGCCGGCGCCGCCGACGAGCTGAAGCAGGCGGTCATCATCAACCCGCACGACATCGGTGCCCTGAAGGACGCCATCCAGCGCGCGGTCGAGATGCCCCGCCGCGAGCGCTCGACGCGGATGCGCGCCCTCCGCAAGCGCGTCCGCGACAACGACGTGGCCCGCTGGTCGCGTTCGTTCCTCGAGGCCCTCGACCGGCACGCGCCCCGTTCCGCGCGCATCGACCCGTCGGGCGCCGAGCGCGAGGTGCACCGCGAGGCGCAGACCGACACGATGTCGATCTTCGACCAGGACGCGCAGACCGCGCGCGCCGCCGAGGACACCCGGGAGGCGCACGGTGCCTGAGCAGACCACCGTCGGTCAGCAGGCCGACGGCCAGCAGACCGACGGCCAGCAGTCGAGCGGCCCCTCCACCGACCCGTCCGCCCTGTCGTCGGCCCTCGGGACGCTCGCGGCCGCGCCGCGCCTCCTCGTCGCGCTCGACTTCGACGGCACCCTCGCACCGTTCGCCGACGACCCCGCCCAGGTCGGGGCGCTGCCCGGTTCGTGGGCGGCCGTGCTCACCCTGCAGCGCGCCCGGGACACCGAGGTCGTGCTCGTCTCCGGCCGCCCGCTCGAGGGGCTCGAACGCGTGTCGCACGCCCCGGAGGAGATGGCGCTCGTCGGCTCGCACGGCGTCGAGTGGCGGGTCGACGGCCACGCCGAGGCCGCGCTCACCGCGGACGAGCAGGCCCGGGTCGCCCGGGTCGGCGCCGCGCTCGACGCGGTGGGAGAGCGCTTCCCCGGGGTCGTCGTCGAGCACAAGCCCGCCGGCCACGGCGTGCACACCCGGCGCGTGGGGGCCGACGTCGCGGCCGAGGCGAACGCCGCCGCGAGCCGAGCGGCGCACGAGGCCGACCCGGACGTGCTCGAGCGCGGCGGCAAGGACATCGTCGAGTTCGCCGTGCGGCACGTCACGAAGGGCGACGCGATCGAGCGGCTCCGCGAGCTCCGTGGCGCCGACGCCGTGTTCTTCGCGGGCGACGACGTGACCGACGAGGACGCCTTCCGGGTGCTCCGCGACGGCGACGTCGGCGTCAAGGTGGGGGAGGGCGACTCGGTCGCCGGCCACCGCGTGGCCGATCCGGCCGCGCTGACCGACGTCCTGAAGCAGCTCGCCCGCCTGCGCGCGACGCGCTGACGGCGGCGAGCCGCGCCTCCCGTCCGTGGGGTGTGGTGTCCCGCTGGTATCCCAAACGGTCCTAGACTCACTGCATGCCTGACATCGACGTGAAGCCGCGCAGCCGGGTCGTCACCGACGGGATCGAAGCGACCACCTCGCGTGGCATGCTCCGGGCCGTGGGGATGGGCGACGCCGACTGGGACAAGCCGCAGATCGGGATCGCGTCCTCCTGGAACGAGATCACCCCCTGCAACCTCTCCCTCGACCGCCTCGCCCAGGGCGCGAAGGAGGGCGTGCACTCCGGCGGCGGGTACCCGCTGCAGTTCGGCACCATCTCCGTCTCGGACGGCATCTCGATGGGCCACGAGGGCATGCACTTCTCGCTCGTCTCGCGCGAGGTCATCGCCGACAGCGTCGAGACGGTCGTCAACGCGGAGCGCCTGGACGGCACCGTCCTGCTCGCCGGCTGCGACAAGTCGCTCCCCGGCATGCTCATGGCCGCGGCGCGCCTCGACCTCGCGAGCGTCTTCCTCTACGCGGGCTCGGTCATGCCGGGCTACGTGAAGCAGGCCGACGGCTCCTTCAAGGAGGTCACGATCATCGACTCCTTCGAGGGCGTCGGAGCCTGCAAGGCCGGCACCATGAGCGAGGCCGAGCTCAAGGAGATCGAGTGCGCGATCGTCCCGGGCGAGGGCGCCTGCGGCGGGATGTACACCGCGAACACCATGGCGAGCGTGGCCGAGGCCCTCGGCATGTCGCTCCCGGGATCGGCCGCCCCGCCGAGCGCCGACCGTCGCCGCGACTACTACGCGCGCCGCTCGGGCGAGGCCGTCGTGAACATGCTCCGCCTCGGTCTCACCGCCCGGCAGATCCTGACGAAGGAGGCGTTCGAGAACGCCATCGCCGTCGCCATGGCACTGGGAGGCTCGACCAACGTCGTGCTGCACCTCCTCGCGATCGCGCACGAGGCCGAGGTCGAGCTGTCCCTCGACGACTTCAACCGCATCGGCTCGAAGGTCCCGCACCTGGCCGACATGAAGCCGTTCGGCAAGTACGTCATGGTCGACGTCGACCGCAACGGCGGGATCCCCGTGATCATGAAGGCGCTGCTCGAGGCCGGCCTGCTGCACGGCGACGTGATGACCGTCACCGGCAAGACCCTCGCCGAGAACCTCGCCGAGATCGACCCGCCGGAGCTCGACGGCGAGGTGTTCCGCAAGATCGACAACCCGATCCACGCCACCGGTGGTCTGACCATCCTCAAGGGGACGTTCGCGCCCGAGGGTGCCGTCGTGAAGACCGCGGGCTTCGATGCCTCGGTGTTCGAGGGACCCGCACGGGTGTTCGACCGCGAGCGTGCCGCGATGGACGCCCTGACGGAGGGCCGCATCCAGAAGGGCGACGTGGTGGTCATCCGCTACGAGGGCCCCAAGGGCGGCCCGGGCATGCGCGAGATGCTCGCGATCACCGCCGCCATCAAGGGCGCTGGGCTCGGCAAGGATGTACTACTGTTGACGGACGGACGATTCTCAGGCGGCACAACCGGCCTGTGCATCGGCCACATCGCACCGGAGGCCGTGGACGCAGGTCCAGTGGCGTTCGTGCGCGATGGCGACCGCATCCGTGTCGACATCGCGGCTCGCTCGCTCGACCTACTGGTCGACGACGCCGAGCTGGAGGCCCGCCGAGCAGGCTGGGCCCCGCTGCCCCCGCGCTACACCCGCGGAGTCCTGGCGAAGTTCGCGAAGCTCGTCCAGTCCGCCGCCAAGGGCGCGGTCACGGGCTAGCGTCGACACGTTCGAACCGCCATCCCTCCAGGCAAGGACCACCTCATGCCCACGGAAGCAACACCGTTGTCCGCGGCCGCCGGCACCCGCCGGTCGCCCGAGACCCTGACCGGCTCGGGAGCCGTCCTCCGGACGCTCGAGCACCTCGGGATCACCGACGTCTTCGGCCTGCCCGGCGGCGCGATCATCCCGTTCTACGACGAGCTCATGGCGTCGACCACGATCCGGCACATCCTCGTCCGCCACGAGCAGGGCGCCGGCCACGCTGCCGAGGGCTACGCGTCGGCGTCCGGCAAGGTCGGCGTCGCGATCGCCACCTCCGGTCCCGGGGCGACGAACCTCGTCACCGCGATCGCCGACGCCTACATGGACTCGGTGCCGTTCATCGCGATCACCGGGCAGGTGTTCTCGACCCTGATGGGCACGGACGCCTTCCAGGAGGCCGACATCGTGGGCATCACGATGCCGATCACGAAGCACTCGTTCCTCGTGACCGACCCCGCCGACATCCCGGCGACCCTGGCCGCCGCGCACCAGATCGCGACGACCGGACGCCCGGGCCCGGTGCTCGTCGACATCACGAAGGACGCGCAGCAGAAGTCCGCGCCGTACGTCTGGCCGCCCAAGGTCGACCTGCCCGGGTACCGCCCGGTCACGAAGGCGCACGGCAAGCAGATCACGGCGGCCGCCCAGCTCCTCGCCGCGGCCGAGCGCCCGGTGCTGTACGTCGGCGGCGGCGTGATCCGCTCCGGTGCGACCGCCGAGCTGCTGCGCTTCGCCGAGGCGACGAACACCCCCGTGGTGACGACGCTGATGGCCCGCGGGGCGTTCCCTGACTCGCACCCGCAGCACCTCGGCATGCCCGGCATGCACGGCACCGTGCCCGCGGTGCTCGGCCTGCAGGACAGCGACCTGCTCATCGCCCTCGGCGCCCGCTTCGACGACCGCGTCACCGGCAAGGCGGACGAGTTCGCGCCGGACGCCAAGGTCGTGCACGTCGACATCGACCCGGCGGAGATCTCGAAGATCCGGTTCGCCGACGTCCCGATCGTCGGCGACGCCCGCGAGGTCCTCGTCGACCTGCTCGAGGCCTGGAACGAGGTCGCCGCGGACCGTGCCGACACGAGCGCGTGGTGGGCGAAGCTCGACCGGCTCAAGCAGGACTTCCCGCTCGGCTACGTCGAGCCGACCGACGGGCTGCTCGCCCCGCAGGCGATCATCCGTCGCATCGGCGAGCTGACCGGACCCGAGGCCGTGTACGCCTCGGGCGTCGGGCAGCACCAGATGTGGTCCGCGCAGTTCATCAAGTACGAGCGGCCGAACGCGTGGCTCAACTCGGGCGGCGCGGGCACGATGGGCTACTCCGTCCCGGCGGCGATGGGTGCGAAGGTCGCCCAACCCGACCGCGTGGTGTGGGCGATCGACGGCGACGGCTGCTTCCAGATGACGAACCAGGAGCTCGCGACCTGCGTCATCAACGACATCCCGATCAAGGTCGCGATCATCAACAACTCGTCGCTCGGCATGGTGCGGCAGTGGCAGACGCTGTTCTACGACGGCCGCCACTCGTTCACCGACCTCGAGACCGGCCACCAGTCGCGCCGGGTCCCGGACTTCGTGAAGCTCGCCGACGCCTACGGTGCGCTCGGCATCCGCGTCGAGTCGGCCGACCAGGTCGACGACGCGATCAGGCTGGCGCTCGAGACGAACGACCGCCCGGTCGTCATCGACTTCGTCGTCAGCCGCGACTCGATGGTGTGGCCGATGGTCCCGCAGGGCGTCGGCAACTCCTCGATCCAGTACGCCCGCGACCACGCGCCCAGCTGGGACGTCGAGGACGCCGACATGACCGGAGACCCCGCATGAGCCACGTCCTCTCCCTGCTCGTCGAGGACAAGCCGGGTCTGCTGACGCGCGTCGCCGGACTGTTCGCCCGCCGCGGCTTCAACATCGAGTCGCTCGCGGTGGGCAACACCGAGGTCGCCGGCCTGAGCCGCATCACGGTGGTCGTCGACGTGGAGGACCTCCCGCTCGAACAGGTGACGAAGCAGCTCAACAAGCTCGTCAACGTCATCAAGATCGTGGAGCTCGACTACTCCCAGTCGGTGCAGCGCGAGCACATGCTCGTCAAGGTCCGCGTCGACAACCAGACGCGGTCCGCCGTGCTCGAGGCCGTCTCGCTCTTCCGCGCGCAGGTCGTCGACGTGGCGACCGACTCGCTCGTGGTCGAGGTGACCGGCGACCCCGGCAAGATCCAGGCGATCCTGCGGGTGCTCGAGCCCTACGGCATCAAGGAACTCGCCCGGGCGGGCCTGCTCGGCATGGGCCGCGGCCCGAAGAGCATCACCGACCGCGTGCGCTGAGCGCGCTCCCCGACACCCGGACGGGAGGCGCGGCCCGCCCCCGGCAGGCCGCCGACGGTCCGCCGGACCACCGGCACCGATCCGGCTCCCGCCCTCCAGACCACCAGAACCAAGGAGACACACCCTCGTGACTGACATCGTGTACGACGCCGACGCCGACCTGACGCTCATCCAGGGCAAGAAGGTCGCCGTCATCGGCTACGGCTCGCAGGGCCACGCCCACGCCCTCAACCTCCGCGACTCGGGCGTCGAGGTCAAGATCGGCCTCAAGGAGGGCTCGAAGAGCCGCCAGAAGGCCGAGGAGGCCGGCTTCGAGGTGCAGACCCCGGCCGAGGTCACGAAGTGGGCGGACGTCGTCGTCATCCTCGCTCCGGACCAGGTCCAGCGCATCGTCTACCGCGAGGACATCGAGCCCAACCTGAAGCCGGGCGCCACGCTCGTCTTCGGCCACGGCTTCAACATCCGCTACGGCTACATCGAGGCGCCCGAGGGCGTCGACGTGTCGCTCGTCGCGCCGAAGGGCCCGGGTCACACCGTGCGCCGCGAGTACGAGGCCGGCCGTGGCGTCCCCGTGATCGTGGCCGTCGAGGTCGACGCGTCCGGTTCCGCCTGGGACCTCGCGTGGTCGTACTCCAAGGCCATCGGCGGTCTCCGCGCCGGCGGCATCAAGACGACCTTCACCGAGGAGACCGAGACCGACCTGTTCGGCGAGCAGGCCGTCCTGTGCGGTGGCACCTCGCAGCTCATCCAGTACGGCTTCGAGACCCTGACCGAGGCGGGCTACCAGCCGCAGATCGCGTACTTCGAGGTCCTGCACGAGCTCAAGCTCATCGTCGACCTCATCTGGGAGGGTGGCCTCACCAAGCAGCGCTGGTCGATCTCCGACACGGCCGAGTTCGGTGACTACGTCTCCGGCCCGCGCGTGATCTCGCCCGAGGTCAAGGAGAACATGAAGGCCGTCCTCGCGGACATCCAGGACGGCACCTTCGCGAAGCGCTTCATCGCCGACCAGGACGCCGGTGCGCCGGAGTTCACCGCGCTGCGCGAGAAGGGCGAGAACCACCCGATCGAGGCGACGGGTCGCGAGCTGCGGTCGCTGTTCGCCTGGAAGTCGGCCGACGCCGACTACGTGGACGGCTCGGCCGCGCGGTAGTCTGCGGAGACCACTCGACGACGAGGCGGCGGTGCGATCGCACCGCCGCCTCGCGATGTGACCCGAACCCCATGCACCAGTACGCACCCAGTCCCAGCGCCCGCGACCGGCGTCCCTCCGGTGAACCCGGACGAGCCGCGACCCGCCCCGTCGGTGGAGCCGGACGACCGTCCGCACGCCGCTCCGCACCCACCCAGTCGCCGTCCGCGGTCATGACGAGGAGTGGTCACGACCGGGTGCTCCGACGTGCGAGGATCGTCGGATGGCGGTGACGAAGCGAGCGGTCCACATCGGCGCCGGCAAGATCGGGCGGGGATTCGTGGGCCAGTTCCTGGTCGCGAGCGGCTACGAGCTCACCTTCGTCGACGTCGACGACCGCGTCGTGCGGGCCCTCGAGGAGTCCCGGCGCTTCGTCGTCCACGAGGTCGGCGAGATGCCCGTCGAGCACCTCGTGCACGGCTTCCACGCGCTGAGCAGCAAGACCGACCGTGAGCGCGTCGTGCAGGCCATCGCCCACGCCGACGTCGTCACCACCGCGGTCGGTGCGCGCACGCTGCCGCTCGTCGCGCCGATCATCGCCGAGGGCCTGGCCGCCCGTCCGGCCGACCTCGGCGAGGTGACGGTCGTGGCGTGCGAGAACGCGTTCAACGCCACCGACTCGCTGCACGCGAGCATCCGCCGCGCCCCGATCCTCGAGGACCGGGACGTCGCAGCGGTCTTCGCGAACTGCGCGATCGACCGCATCGTGCCGGACCAGTCCGGGGTGCTCGGCCAGTCCGGCGGCCTCGACGTCGTCCTCGAGCCCTTCTACGAGTGGGTCATCGAGCGCACGCCGTTCGCCGAGTCCTCCGTCGACCACCCGGTGATCGACGGCGTGACCTGGGTCGACGACCTGCAGCCCTTCGTCGAGCGCAAGCTCTACACGGTCAACACCGCCCACGCGACCGCGGCCTACCACGGCTTCGTGCGCGGGATCCGCCTCATCCGCGAGGCACTCGAGGACCGCGAGGTCCGCGCGGAGGTCGACGGCGTCCTCGCCGAGACCACCGCGCTGCTCATCGCGAAGCACGGCTTCGACCCGGCGGACCACGCCCGGTACGTCGCGGCGAACCTGTCCCGCATCGCGAACCCGCACCTGCCGGACACCACGGCGCGCGTCGGACGGAACCCGCTGCGCAAGCTCGGCCGTCGCGAGCGCTTCGTCGGCCCCGCGTCGCAGCTCGCCGAGCGCGGCCTGCCCGTCGACCACCTGCTCGGCGCCGTGCGGGTCGCCCTCGCGTTCGACGACGAGGCCGACCCCGAGTCGATCGAGCTGCACGCCCTGCTGCGCTCCGGTGCGACCGCGCACGCGCTCACCGAGATCCTCACGGGCCTGGTCGAGAGCCACCCGCTGTTCCCGGCCGTGCGCGAGGTCGTCGCCGAGGTGCTCGAGACCCAGCCCGCCGACGTCTGACGGCCGGGCCCACCCCGCACCGGTACGCGGTGCCGCGGGTGTCCGTCGCTCGGCCGTGACGCCCTCGGTTCGGCGTCCGGTGTCCACGGCTCGTAGGATCGGACCATGACGACGGCAGCATCCCCGCCCGACGGCTCGGTCGACCACGACGACGACGCCGCCCTCAGCTGGGGTGACGCCGACGACGCGACCCACGTCGACGCGGCCCACAACCCGGTCGCCGTCGCCGACCGCGGCGCCCGTGACCCGGAGACCCCCGAGACGTCCGGCTCCCTCGTCGGGTTCGGGGTCTTCGGCGGTCTCTACCTGCTCTACACCGTGGCGTGGCTGCTCACGGCGTCGACCGCGTACGTCGCCGACGTCGACACCGTGCTGACGGTGTTCGTCGACGTGCTGCGCTTCCTGTCGATCGTCGCCCCCGCGCTCTGGTTCACGGTCGTCCTCTGGGCAGCACGCGGACGTCGCACCCGCACGCGCCTGCTGTGGATGCTCCTCGGTGCCGCGGTGCTGTTCCCGTGGCCGTTCCTCATGACGCGGAGCTTCGGGTGACCGCCGCCACGCCGACGACCCGCCGCAGCCCGGCCCCGCTGGCCGGTCGGCTCGTCGTGTGGATCGTGTTCGGCGCGCTGTTCGCCTACATGACGGTGCAGAGCGTCGGCAACCTGCTGACGGTGTCGCAGTCGGTCCGCGCCTTCAACGCCTTCCTCGGTTCGACGTCCGGGGGCGACTCGCTCGCGCGGAGCACGCCCTGGGTCTGGCTGGTGCTCGACATCCTCATCGCGCCCCTCGCGTTCGCGGTCGCGCTGTGGATCACGCGGCGCACGCGCCTCGCCGTGACCGTCGGGGTGTTCCTGCTCGCGTTCGCCGCAGCCGGCGCGCTCTGGTTGGACCTGCAGCTCTTCGTGCCGCGCCTGCTCGACTTCTGACGCGGTCGCGCGGCCCCGTCGCGTCACCGGCCCGGCGGTGCGCCCCGCGCCCGGGTGGGGGACCGGCGGACGGGAGGCGCGGTGCGGGCCCGCACCGCGCCTCCCGTCCGAACGCGGTCGCGACCACCGCGTCGGACCGGTCGTCGACCGTGGTCGCGACCACCGCGGCGGACCGGTCGTAACGACCGGTCGCGCGTCAGTACGATGGTCGGACACCGCCCGTCTCGTGTGAGGAACTGCAGCTGTGCCGAAGCCGGTCGTCCTGATCGCCGAAGAACTCTCGCCCGCCACCGTCGACGCCCTCGGGCCCGACTTCGAGATCCGGGAGGTGGACGGCACCGACCGCCCGGCGCTCCTGGAGGCCCTCGCCGACGCGCACGCCGTGCTCGTCCGGTCCGCCACGAAGATCGACGCCGAGGCCATCGCCGCGGCGCCGCAGCTCAAGGTCGTCGCCCGTGCCGGCGTCGGCCTCGACAACGTCGACATCAAGGCCGCGACCACGGCCGGTGTGATGGTCGTCAACGCACCGACGTCGAACATCATCTCCGCCGCCGAGCTCACGGTCGGTCACATCCTGTCGCTCGCCCGGCACATCCCGGCGGCGCACGCGTCCCTCGCGGCCGGTGCGTGGAAGCGGTCGTCGTACACCGGCGTCGAGCTCTACGAGAAGACCGTCGGCATCATCGGCCTCGGCCGCATCGGCGCGCTGATCACCCAGCGGCTGCAGGCGTTCGGCGTCTCGGTCATCGCCTACGACCCCTACGTGACGTCGGCCCGCGCGCAGCAGCTCGGGGTCGAGCTCGTGTCGCTCGAGGACCTCCTGCGTCGCGCGGACTTCACCACCATCCACATGCCGAAGACGCCCGAGACGGTCGGCATGATCTCGGACGAGCAGTTCGCGCTCATGAAGCCGACGGCCTTCGTCGTCAACGTCGCCCGCGGCGGCCTGATCGACGAGGACGCGCTGCACCGCGCGCTCACGTCGGGCACGATCGCCGGCGCCGGGCTCGACGTCTTCGTCTCCGAGCCGCCGAAGGACTCGCCGCTCCTCGCGCTGCCGAACGTCGTGGTCACCCCGCACCTGGGTGCGTCGACCGACGAGGCCCAGGAGAAGGCGGGCGTCTCGGTCGCGAAGTCGGTCCGGCTCGCACTCGGCGGCGAGCTCGTCCCCGACGCGGTCAACGTCGCCGGCGGCGTCATCGACCCGTACGTCCGTCCCGGCATCCCGTTGATGGAGAAGCTCGGCCAGGTCTTCACGGGCCTCGCGACCTCGCCCGTCACGAGCATCGACGTCGAGGTGCACGGCGAGCTGGCGCAGTACGACGTCAGCGTGCTGAAGCTCGCGGCGCTCAAGGGCGTCTTCACCGACGTCGTCAGCGACCAGGTCTCGTACGTCAACGCCCCGCTCATCGCGGAGCAGCGCGGCGTCACCGTCCGGCTCATCACCGACGCCGACAGCCCCGAGTACCGCAACCTGCTCACGATCCGCGGCGCACAGTCCGACGGGCCCGCGATCAGCGTCTCGGGCACGCTCACCGGTCCGAAGCAGGTCGAGAAGCTCGTCGAGGTCAACGGGCACGACGTCGAGGTCGCCCTCGAGGCGCACCACGTCGTGATGGTCTACACGGACCGTCCGGGCATCGTCGCCGTGTACGGCAAGGAGTTCGGCGAGGCCGGCATCAACATCGCGGCCATGCAGATCGCCCGTCGCGAGGCCGGCGGCCAGGCGCTCAGCGTCCTGACCGTCGACTCGCCCGTGCCCGCCGAGATCCTCGAGCACGTGCGGTCCGCGATCGACGCGACCTCGCTCCGCGAGATCGACATCACCCTCTAGGGGAGCGGCAGACGTGACGACGACGGTGAAGCTCGCGGTCATCCGCGGGGACGGCATCGGCCCCGAGGTGGTCGACGAGGCGCTCAAGGTGCTGCACGCGGTCCTGCCCGACGACCTCGTGGTCGAGGAGACCGCGTTCTCGCTCGGTGCGACGCGGTACCTCGAGACGGGCGACGTCCTGACCGACGAGGACATGGCCGCCGTCGCGTCGCACGACGCGATCCTGCTCGGTGCGGTCGGCGGGGACCCGCGGGACCCGCGGCTCGCCGGCGGGATCATCGAGCGTGGCCTGCTGCTGAAGCTGCGGTTCGCGTTCGACCACTACGTGAACCTCCGCCCGACCCGGGTGTACGACAGCGTGTCGACGCCGCTCGCCGACCCCGGCGCGGTCGACTTCGTCGTGGTCCGCGAGGGCACCGAGGGGCCGTACGTCGGCAACGGCGGCGCGATCCGCGTGGGTACCCCGCACGAGATCGCCACCGAGGTCTCGCTCAACACCGCACACGGTGTCGAGCGGGTGGTCCGGCACGCGTTCGCCCTGGCCGCCCGGCGTGCCCGGAAGCACCTGACGCTCGTGCACAAGACGAACGTGCTCGTGCACGCCGGAGCACTCTGGCAGCGCCTCGTGGCCGAGGTCGGTGCGGAGTACCCGGACGTCACGGTCGACTACCAGCACATCGACGCCGTCACGATCCACATGGTCCAGGACCCGGGACGGTTCGACGTGATCGTCACCGACAACCTGTTCGGCGACATCATCACCGACCTGGCCGGCGCGATCAGCGGCGGCATCGGGCTCGCGGCGTCCGGGAACGTCAACCCGGACGGCACCTTCCCGAGCATGTTCGAGCCCGTGCACGGCTCCGCACCCGACATCGCCGGGCAGCAGAAGGCCGACCCGACGGCCGCGATCCTCTCGGTCGCACTGCTGCTCGAGCACCTCGGCCGGGCCGACCTGGCCGCCACCGTGACGCAGGCGGTCGAGGCCGACCTCGCGAGCCGGGGCACCGCACCGCGACGCACGGCGGAGGTCGGCGACGCGATCGCCGCCGCCGTCCGCACCACCACCGACCGACAGGAGTCCCGCCGATGACCAGCGACACGAGCACCGACGGCGGGACGACCGAGTCCTTCGGCCCCGAGTTCGCCGACGTCCCGTCGTCCGCGCGCCGCGCCGCGGCCGAGCGCGAGGAGATCCTCGCCGACCCGGGCTTCGGCAAGCACTTCACCGACCACATGGCCACCGTGCAGTGGACCCTCGAGGACGGCTGGCACGACGCGTCGATCCACCCGTACGGTCCGCTGTCCCTCGACCCGAGCGCGAGCGTGCTGCACTACGCGCAGGAGATCTTCGAGGGCATGAAGGCGTACCGCCACGCGGACGGCTCCGTCTGGTCCTTCCGCCCCGAGGCGAACGCCCACCGGTTCGCCCGGTCGGCCCGGCGGCTGGCGCTGCCCGAGCTGCCCGTCGAGACCTTCGTCGAGTCGATCCGTCGGCTCGTGCAGGCCGACGTCGACTGGGTGCCCTCGGCGCCCGAGACGAGCCTGTACCTGCGGCCGTTCATGATCGCGACCGAGGCGTTCCTCGGCGTCCGCGCGGCGCACGCGGTCGCCTACCACTGCATCGCGAGCCCGGCCGGCGCGTACTTCACCTCCGGGCCGAAGCCGGTGTCGATCTGGCTGTCGACGCAATACGCCCGTGCGGCACGGGGCGGTACCGGTGCCGCGAAGACCGGTGGCAACTACGCGGCCTCGCTGCTGCCGCAGCAGGAGGCGTACGAGCAGGGCTGCCAGCAGGTGATGTTCCTCGACTCCGAGGAAGGCGTCTGGCTCGAGGAACTCGGCGGCATGAACGTCGTGCTCGTCAAGGCCGACGGGACCCTGGTCACGCCGGACTCGGCGTCGATCCTCGAGGGGATCACCCGCGACTCGATCCTGCAGCTCGCGGAGGACCGCGGCCTCCGGGTCGAGCGTCGCCGGGTGTCGCTCGACGAGTGGCGCGACGGGGTCGCCGACGGGTCGATCACCGAGGCGTTCGCGTGCGGCACCGCGGCGGTCGTCACCCCGATCGCCGAACTGCGCGGCGAGGGCTTCACGATCGGCTCGCCCACGGTCGGCGCCGGGGAGCTCACCATGTCCCTGCGCGAGGAGCTGACCGACATCCAGTACGGCCGTCGTCCCGACCCGCACGGGTGGATGACGCAGCTGACGGACCCGGCCTGAGCCGGGGATCGGTAGGGTCGAACGGTGAAGATCGCACGGTTCAGCAGCACGGGTGAAGACCCGCGGTACGGCATCCTCGACGAGCGCCACCTGGTCGTCCTCGCGGGGGACCCGATGTACCAGGGGTTCGAGACGACGGGGGAGCGGGTCGCGCTCGCGGACGCGAAGCTCCTCGCCCCGGTGATCCCCCGGTCGAAGGTCATCGGCGTCGGGCTCAACTACAGCGAGCACGCGTCGGAGATGGACGAGCGTGCCGGTGACGACCCGGTGGTGTTCCTCAAGCCGAACACCGCCGTCATCGGTCCGGACGACCCGATCCGCCTGCCCGCCGACGTCGGCCGGGTCGACCACGAGGGCGAGCTCGCCATCGTGATCGGGTCCCTCGCCAAGAACGTGCGACGTGAGGACTTCGCGAGCGTCGTCCTCGGCTACACGATCGCGAACGACGTGACCGCCCGCGACCTGCAGGCACGCGACGGCCAGTGGACCCGGGCCAAGGGCTTCGACACCTTCTGCCCGCTCGGTCCGGTCATCGAGACCGAGATCGACCCGTCGGACATCCGCCTCGAGACCCGCGTCGACGGCGAGCTCCGGCAGGCCGCGTCGACGAGCGAGATGGTGCACGACATCCCGTCGCTCGTCGAGTTCGTCTCGTCGATCTGGACGCTCCTGCCCGGTGACGTCATCCTGACCGGGACCCCGGCCGGGGTCGGGCAGATCCGCGACGGTCAGGTGGTCGAGGTCCTCATCGAGGGCATCGGCTCCCTGAAGAACCCGGTCATCGCACGGCACTGAGCCCGTCGGACACCACACGGCCCGTTCCCCTCGCGCGGGGGAGCGGGCCGTTGTGCATCCCGGCTGGACCCGCCCGTGCGGGGCCATCGCAGACCGCCGGCCAGGACGACACGCCCGGGATGCGAGCGCTGTTGGCGGTGCCCCGGAGTCCTGCGTAGAGTCATCACTCGTTGCCGCTGAGGCGGAGAACGGAACGGCCGAGACGGTCACCGGGTCATCGATCCGGAGATGCAGTCCGGACGGGGTCCCGCTCGGCAACGAGCCTCATCTGGTCACCACGTCAGTGGTGGTCCCGAGGTTCATCGACACAAGCCCCTCTGGCGGAATCCGGTTCGACCGGGTCGAGCGGTGGGTGCGTCTGGTCCTTGAGAACTCAACAGCGTGCACATTGTCAATGCCAATTTATTGACCCCGTGCCTGGCTGGCCTTTTGGTTGGTCGGGTCGGAGACAATTCCTTTTGGATTGAAGATTGTCCAGTGGACAGTCGACAGTCAGTTTCAACTCGCTGACACTTCGGTGTTGGTTGTAATTTTTTTACGGAGAGTTTGATCCTGGCTCAGGACGAACGCTGGCGGCGTGCTTAACACATGCAAGTCGAACGATGATCAGGAGCTTGCTTCTGTGATTAGTGGCGAACGGGTGAGTA
>NZ_MCIG01000047.1 GCF_001705035.1 Curtobacterium sp. UCD-KPL2560
CGGCCGGGTCGCGCGGCCGGGTCGCGCGGCCGGGTCGCGCGGCCGGGTCGCGCGGCCGGGTCGCGACGGCGGGTCCCGCACCTGGGTGACCGGCAGACGGACGGGAGGCGCGGTGCCAGCCGGCACCGCGCCTCCCGTCCGTCCCGGGGTGACGCGGTCTAGCCGCGCAGCTCCAGGTACTTGGCGATGAGCGCCTTCGTCGACGAGTCCTGCGCGTCGAGCGCGGACTGGTCGCCGTCGACCGCCGGGGCGATCTGCAGCGCGAGCTGCTTGCCGAGCTCCACGCCCCACTGGTCGAACGAGTCGATGCCCCAGATGGTGCCCTCGGTGAACACGATGTGCTCGTAGAGCGCGATGAGCTGGCCGAGGACGCTCGGGGTGAGCTCCGGCGCGAGGATCGACGTGGACGGCTTGTTGCCGGTGAAGGTGCGCGCGGCGACGATGCCCTCGTCGGTGGTGCCCTCGGCGCGGACCTCGTCGGCGGTCTTGCCGAACGCGAGCGCCTTCGTCTGCGCGAAGAAGTTCGCGAGGAACAGCGCGTGCACGTCCTGGCCCGGCTGCACGGCCTTGCCGTCGCCGGACTCGTCCTTCAGCGGACGGGCCGGCTTCGCGACCGTGATGAAGTCGGCCGGGACCAGGCGCGTGCCCTGGTGGATCAGCTGGTAGAACGCGTGCTGGCCGTTCGTGCCGGGCTCGCCCCAGAAGACCTCGCCGGTGTCGGTCGTGACGGGGGTGCCGTCCCAGCGCACGCGCTTGCCGTTCGACTCCATGGTGAGCTGCTGCAGGTACGCGGCGAAGCGGTGCAGGTACTGCGTGTACGGCAGGACCGCGTGGCTCTGCGCACCGAGGAAGTTCGTGTACCAGACGTTGAGCAGGCCCATCAGGACGGGGACGTTCTGCTCGAGCGGCGTCGTGCGGACGTGCTCGTCGATGGCGTGGAAGCCGGCGAGGAACTGCTCCCAGTTCTCCTTGCCGATCGCGATGACGACGCTCGTGCCGATGGCCGAGTCGACCGAGTAGCGGCCGCCCACCCAGTCCCAGAAGCCGAAGGCGTTCTCGGGGTCGATGCCGAACGCGGCGACCTTGTCGAGCGCGGTCGACACCGCGACGAAGTGCTTCGCGACGGCGTTCGACTTGTCGTCGTCCGAGGCGTCGGTCAGGCCGAGCCGCTCCCACAGCCACTGGCGCGCCAGGCGGGCGTTCGTCAGGGTCTCGAGGGTGCCGAAGGTCTTCGACGCGACGATGAACAGCGTGGTCTCGGGGTCGAGGTCCGCGGTCTTCTCGTAGATGTCGGCGGGGTCGATGTTCGAGACGAAGCGCGCCTCGAGCCCGGGCTGCACGTACGGCTTCAGGGCCTCGTAGACCATGACCGGGCCGAGGTCCGAGCCGCCGATGCCGATGTTGACGACGGTCTCGATGCGCTTGCCGGTCACGCCGGTCCACGCACCGGAGCGCACCTGCTCGGCGAAGGCGTACACCTTGTCGAGCGTGGCGTGCACGTCGGCGTCGACGTCCTGGCCGTCCACGACGAGCGCCGGGGTGGCGCCCTTCGGGCGGCGGAGCGCGGTGTGCAGGACGGCGCGGTCCTCGGTCACGTTGATGTGGTCACCGGCGAGCATCGCCTGGAAGCGCTCGGCGACCTTCGTGTCCTTCGCGACCTCGAGCAGCGCGTCGAGGATCTCCGGGGTCACGAGCCCCTTGGACAGGTCGACGGTCAGGTCGGCGGCCTGGAACGTGTACTGCTCGGCACGACCGGGGTCGCTGTCGAACCAACCGCGCAGGTCGGGGGTGAAGCCGTCGGCGATGCCGGCGAGCTTCTTCCATCCGTCGGTCGACGTGGGGTCGACGGGAGCAGATTCGGTCACTTCGGTCCTCCTGGGATCGCGTTCGATCAGTCGAGCCCGCGGGTCACCGCAGCACTGCGTCGCGGACCACCTTCGAGCGTAGTGCCGCGGGGGTGCGGTCGCGCACAGCGCCCTCAGGCCTGCGGCCGGAACCGACGCAACCGCAGGCTGTTCGTCACGACGAAGACCGACGAGAACGCCATCGCCGCCCCCGCCAGCACGGGGTTGAGCAGCCCCGCCATCGCGAGCGGGATCGCCGCGACGTTGTACGCGAACGCCCAGAACAGGTTGCCCCGGATCGTCCGCAGGGTCGCCCGCGACAGCCGCACGGCGTCCGCGACGACGGTCAGCCGTCCGCTCACGACCGTGATGTCACTCGCCGCGATCGCCACGTCGGTGCCGGCGCCCATCGCGATGCCGAGGTCGGCCGCCGCCAGTGCCGCCGCATCGTTCACACCGTCGCCGACCATCGCCACGGTCCGCCCCTCGGCCTGCAGGCGACGGACGGTCTCGAGCTTCGACGCCGGGGTCGCCTGGGCGTGGACCTCGTCGATGCCGGTCTGCTCGGCGACCGCACGGGCCGCTCCCTCGTTGTCGCCCGTGAGCAGGACGGGGCGGAGGCCCAGGGCGACGAAGCGTCGGACGGCGTCGGCGGCGTCGGGCTTCACGGTGTCGCCGACGACCACGACGCCGAGCGCGGCGCCGCTGCGGGCGACCACGACGGCGGTTCCGCCCGACGCCTCGGCCGCGGCCACCGCGGTACGGAGGTCCTCGGGGAGCGTGACCGCCCAGGCGTCGGTCAGCCAGGACGCCGTGCCGACGAGCACGACCTCGCCGTCGACGAGCGCCTGCACGCCGGCCCCCGGTTCGGCGCGGAAGTCCGTGGCGGTGGGGACGTCGAGCCCGCGCGCCCGCGCTGCCGCGACGACGGCCCGGCCGACCGGGTGCTCGGACCCGTCCTCGGCGGACGCCGCCAGGGCGAGGACGTCGGCGGCGGCGGCGGAGTCGGCGGCGGAGTCGGCACCAGCTCCGCCCGCCGCCACGACCACGTCCCGGACCTCCGTCGCCCCCGTCGTCACGGTCCCGGTCTTGTCGAGCACGATCGTGTCGACCGTCCGGGTCCGTTCGAGCGCCTGCGGTCCCCCGATCAGGATGCCGAGCTGCGATCCCCGCCCGGTCCCGACGAGCAGGGCCGTGGGCGTCGCGAGGCCGAGGGCGCACGGGCAGGCGATGATGAGCGTCGCGACCGCGGCGGTGAAGGCCGCGGTGAGCGAGCCGCCCGCGACGGTCCAGCCGACGAAGGCGAGCACGGCGAGCCCGATCACGACCGGCACGAACACGGCCGACACCCGGTCGGCCAGGCGCTGCACCGCGGCCTTGCCGGTCTGGGCCTCCTCGACCAGCCGGCCCATGCGTGCGAGCTCGGTGTCGGCGCCGACCGCGGTCACCTCGACCACGAGCCGTCCGCCGACGTTGACGGTCGCACCGGTCACCCGGTCACCCGGTCGCACCTCGACCGGGACGGACTCGCCCGTGAGCACGCCGAGGTCGACCGCGGACGACCCGTCCCGCACGACGCCGTCGCTCGGGATGCGCTCCCCCGGCCGGACGACCACGACGTCGCCGACCACGAGCGAGGCGGTCGGGACCCGCTGCTCGGTCGGCCCGGCCGGGCCGTCCCGCAGCACCGCGGCGTCCTTCGCCCCGAGCTCGAGCAGGGCACGCAGCGCCTCGCCCGACCGTTGCTTCGCCCGGGCCTCCATGTACCGTCCGGCGAGGATGAACACCGTGACGGCCGAGGCGACCTCGAGGTACAGGTCGCTCGCCTCGGGGTCGGCGGCGAACCACGAGAACACCATGTGCATCCCGGGTCGTCCGGCGTCGCCGAGGAACAGCGCGGACAGCGACCACCCGAAGGCGGCGAGGACGCCGACGCTCACCAGGGTGTCCATGGTCGCCGCACCGTGTCGGGCGTTCGTCCACGCCGCACGGTGGAAGGGCAGGGCACCCCAGACCGCGACGGGGGCCGCGAGTGCGAGTGCCGCCCACTGCCAGTTCGGGAACTGCAGCACGGGCACCATCGACAGCAGCACGACGGGCACCGCGAGCACCGCGGACACGACGAGTCGTTGCCGCAGGGGCGCGGTCGGGTCGTCGGTCTCCGGCGCCTCCGGTGGGGCGGCGGCGTGCACGGTCGCGCCGTACCCGGCTGCCTCGACCGCAGCGATGAGTGCGGCGGTGTCCGCCGCGTCCGGGCCGGCGACCTCGACCTGCGCCTGTTCCGTGGCGTAGTTCACCGTCGCGGTGACCCCGGGGAGCTTCCCGAGCTTCCGCTCGATCCGGTTCGCGCACGAGGCGCAGGTCATGCCGGTGATGTCGAGCTCGACGACCCCGTCGCTCACCGTGCCACGACCTCGTAGCCCGCCTCGGCGACGGCGGCGCGCACGGACGCGGGGTCGAGCGGGTGGTCGGAGGTCACGGTCACGGTCGACGAGCCGCCGGGGACGAGTTCGACCGCGACGTCGGTGACGCCGTCGAGCTCGGACACCTCCTCGGTGACGCTCGCCACGCAGTGCTCGCAGGTCATGCCGGTGACGGCGAGGGTCTCGGTGGTCATCTGGGTTCCTTCCGGTCGGTCCGAACAGTGGGTCAGGAGCGGACGAGCCGCGCGATCGCGTCGCTCGCCTCGCGCACCTTCGCGTCGGCGGCCTCGCCGCCCTCGGCGACGGCCTGGGCGACGCAGTGCCGCAGGTGGTCCTCGAGCAGCGAGAGTGCGACGCGTTCGAGCGCACGGTTCGCCGCCGAGATCTGGGTGAGGACGTCGATGCAGTACGTCTCGTCCTCCACCATGCGCGCGATGCCGCGCACCTGCCCCTCGGCACGGCGCAGCCGCTTGAGCAGGTCGTCCTTGTCGTCGATGTACCCGACGTGCGTGTGGTCGTGCATGCTGCCCTCCGTCACCGTGTACGACACGGTACCCCCCTGGGGTATTCCCGGCGCACCGGGTCCAGCGCGCGGGTCCCGGCGGTCGGCTCGCGATCCGGCGTGGTCGGGACACCGGCCGGGAGGCGCGGCTCCGGTCCGCCCCGCCGCCCACGGACCGCGCGTGCACACCTGGTGCGCGTCGGGCCGCGGCCCGCGATGTACGCGGACCGACGCGCATCCCGGACAGGCCTGCCATGATGCGCGGGTGAGCACCACCACGTCGACCAACGGATTCCGCCGCCTGCGGTTCACCGACGGCGACGGCACCGACTACTCACGGATCTTCTCCGCCGAGTACAACGGCCGCGACCTCGGGACCGACACGTTCGTGACCGTCGACACCCGGTACGAGTACACGATCGTCGGCGACGACGACGTCACGCTGCGGACGATGCGGGCCGAGGGCGGACGGCGCGGCGGCGTGATCGGCGCACGCAACGACCACGTGGTGTTCTGGCTCACGAAGGGCCGGCTCACGATGCACTTCGCCGACCGGACGCGCGACGTCGAACCGGGCAGCCCGTACATCGCGTCGGCGTCCGAGGCCTACCGCTTCGAGTCGACCGACACCGTCTACAACGGACTGCACCTGTCCGACCCGTTCCTGCGCACGGTGGGCGACGAGCTCGGCTACCGGCTGCCGAGCGGCCCGCTGCTCTTCGACCAGCAGGACGCGAGCGTGGCACAGCACGAACCCCTCCGGCGGCTCGTGCACGACCTCGCGCCCGCGCTGCTCGACGACCGCGTGGTCGGTCCGATGCGGACGGCGCTCAACCGGCGGCTCGCGACCGTCGTCCTCGACACCTTCCCGATCCGCAACCGCGGAGTCGACGTCCCCGTGGCGAACCGGCTGCGGGACGCGATCCGGTACATCGAGACGCACGCCGCCGACCGCCCCGCGGTGCCGGAGATCGCCGCGGCGTGCGGCCTCAGCCAGCGCGGCCTCCAGGACGTGTTCGCCCGTACCCTCGGGACCACACCGAACCGCTTCCTGCGCGACCACCGCCTCGACGGGGTGCGGCGCGAACTCCTGCACGGGGGCACCGAGGACGGTGTGACGCCGGTCGCGCGCCGCTGGGGCTTCACGAACCCGGGCCGGTTCGCCGCGGCCTACCGGGAGCGGTTCGGCGAGGACCCGGCCGCCACGCTCCGGTCGTCCCGTGCCGCACGGCCCGAGTCCGGCCGGTCCTCGTGGCGGGTCCGCCGCGCGGTCGCGCACATCGAGCAGCACGCCGACGCCGACCTCACCGTCGAGCAGATCGCGGACGCCGCGGGTGTGCGGCCCCGTCGTCTGCAGCAGCTGTTCCAGGAGGAGTGCGGCCAGTCACCGATGGCGTACCTGCGGGCGATGCGCGAACGTGCACGACGCAACCCCGAGGCCGGAATCGGCGGCCGGGCCTGACCCTCCTCCCCCGGGGTACACGGAGAACCGCCGTTCTGGGGCCTTTCCTGGAAACCCGCTGCGACCGATGACGGTGGCGTGACGAACGTCGGTGACAGCCCGTCTCATCCGTGAACAGCATCCGCTGGGCACGAGCCCCGCGGGCACATCGGAAGGAGCACACCCCATGGCTGACACCATCACCACCCCCACCTCCGCCACCACCGCTCGTGGCACCGGCTCGCACGCCTCGGGCTCGACCTCGGGCAAGACGACGATCGACGACACCGTCGTGTCGAAGGTCGCCGGCATCGCCGCCCGCGAGGTCAACGGCGTGCACTCCCTCGGCAACGGCGCCGCCCGTGCCATCGGCGCGCTGCGCGACAAGATCGGCCAGCGCGACTACGGCCAGGGCGTCAAGGTCGAGGTCGGCGAGAAGCAGGTCGCTGCCGACGTCGTGATCGTCGCCGAGTACCCGGTCTCGCTGCAGCAGGTCGCCGACGGCGTCCGTTCGGCCGTCGCCCGCGCACTGACCCAGATCGTGGGCATGGAGGTCGCCGAGGTCAACGTGACCGTCCAGGACGTCTACATCCCGGGCGACGACGACGACAACGAGGACAAGAAGGAGTCGCGCGTTGAGTAACACACTGGTCGGCGCCCTGGTCGGCGCGATCCTCGCCGTCGTGGCACTGCAGTTCGGGTTCTGGGGCTTCGTCCTGGTCATCGTGTTCGGCCTGATCGGCGCCCTCGTGGCGGCCCTGTCGACCGGCAAGATCGACCGCGGCGCCCTGACCGACGTGCTGACCGGACGCCGGAGCTCCCGGTGAGCGCCGGCCCGGGAAGCCTCCCGGTGAGCGCCGTCCCGGGCCGGGTCGAGATCACCGCCAAGGCCCTGACGGCCCTCGCCCGGGCAGTCTCGGCCGAACGGCTCGGGGTCCCCGCGAAGCGGCTCCGGGTCGGGCTCGGTGACCACCACGGCGCGCTGGCGCTCGAGGTGACCGGCCCGATCCGGGAGCAGCACGACATCGTCCAGGCGGCCAGTTCCGCCGCGGACGGCATCAAGTCCCGTGTGCGCGACCTCACGGGTCGCCACGTGGGCAGCGCCCACATCGAGTTGACCGGCATCGTGCGTGAGCACGAGGGCCGGGTCCGGTAGGAGGAACCATGAGCACCAGCAGCATCGAGCGGCGCCTGCGTCGCCGGAGCGTGCACCGGTCCCGGTCCACCGCCGTGTCCGTGGCCCTGGTCGTGACCGCGCTCGTCGCGGCGTGGATCGGCACCGAGTCGGTCCTGAAGGCGATCGGTCAGGCACCCCTGCTCGCCGACCCGCAGACCGTCGTCGACACCGCCCTGAAGCCCGACGCGGCGTTCACGACCATCGCCGAGGTCATCGCCGCGGTCCTCGTGATCGCCGGGATCGTCCTGGTCGTCCTCGCCCTCAAGCCCGGCCGGATGTCGCGCTCCGCGATCGACCACGACCGCGGCGCCGTCGTGATCGACACCCGCATCCTCGCCTCGACCGCAGCCAACGCCGCAGCATCCGCCGCGCACCTGCCCGAGTCGAACACCTCCGCCACCGCCCGCGGCCACCACACCGAGGTGCGCGTGGTGCCCCTGTCCGGCATCCCCGTCGACCAGGCAGCCGTCCGCGACGCCGTCCAGGAACGCCTCGGCCGGCTCGGCGGCAAGCACGGCACCCGCGTCAAGGTGCACGTGGAACAGAAGGGAACCCTGTCGTGACGACCACGAACCGCACCCTGAACCGGATCCTGCTGTTCCTGCTCGGCCTGGTCGCGGTCATCGTCGGCGTCGTCATCGGCGCCGGGGTCCTCACCCCCGTCCGCGACACCGTCAAGCCCTACGTCACGATCCCGTCGACGGTCGACGTGCCGTCGCAGACGTTGTGGATCATCGCCGCCGTCTGCGCGGTCGTGATCATCCTGGCGTTGGTCGTGGTGTTCACCCGTGGTGGTGGCGGCACCTCGGTCGCGGCCCGGGAACGCACGGGCGATGACCAGGTCACCGTGAACGTCGCGCTCGTGCGGGACGTGGTCGACCACGAACTCGCCGACGTCCACGACGTGGTCGCGGCGAAGGTCGACACGTACCTGATCCGGAAGCAGCGGGCCGCGCGGATCAAGGTCCACGTCCGTCGTGGTGGGGACGCGGTCGGTGTCCTGACCGCGGTCGAACACGCCGTCGACACCCTCGACCAGACCCTGGGCCACCAGCTCCCGGTCCTGGTCCACCTCACCGGCGGCACCCGCACCACCCTCGCCAAACCCGCCCGCGTCCACTAGCCGGACCCGGACGACCAGACCGCACCACCAGCTCCACCAGCTCCACCCGCGTCCAGCCGGACGCACCGGCGGAGGCGACCAGCGCCTCCAGTCCGTCACCCACACCGGGCGCGAGCCCGGACAACGGAGAGGAAGAACCCATGGGACTCGACGACAAGATCAAGAACGCAGCGCAGGACCTCGCGGGCAAGGCGAAGGAAGCCCTGGGCAACGCGACCCACGACGACTCGAAGGTCGCCGAGGGCAAGAAGGACCAGGCCGCCGCGAGCGCCAAGCAGACCGGCGAGGACGTCAAGGACGTCTTCAAGCACTAGTGGACCCACGGCCGTCGCTCCCCTGACGGGAGCGACGGCCGTCCTGTTCGAGGAGGAAGCCATGCAGCACGATCCGAACGCCCGGACGCAGATCACCGAGGTCGACCTGCCGTCCGAGCTGACCACCCCGCTCCCCGAGGACGCCGGGCCACTGGTGGTCGCCGCCCGCACCGCGGCGGAGACGGCGCTCGGCGTGCCGGGCGTCCACCACCTGGGCGGCCTCGTCGCCCGAGCCGCCGACCGCGTCCGTTCCCAGCTCGGACGCTCCGCCGGGGCGCCCGGGGTGCAGGTCGACGAGGTCGACGGGACGCTCGACGTCACCGTGTCGCTCGTCGTCACCTACCCGCAGCCCGTGCAGGACGTCGCCGCCGAGGTCCGCCGCCAGGTGACCGCTGCCGTGTCCCAGCTCGGGTCCGGCCAGCCGACCACGGTCGACGTCCGCGTGCTCGACGTGCACGGCCCCTTCGACGACGAGCCCACCCCGGTCGACAAGGTGAAGGAGGCCGTCGGCGACGCCGTCGACCGCACGAAGGACGCCGTCGCCGGTGCCGCGGAGACCGTCCGCGAGGGCGCAGCGGACGTCGCCGAACGGGCGAAGGAGGTCGCACAGGACGCGGCCGCCACCACCCGTGAGGCAGCCGAGCGAGCGAAGGACGCCGCCGGTGACGTCGCCGACCGTGCTCGTGACGCCGCGTCCGACGCGGCCGACCGCGCCGCTGACGCGTCGGCCGAGGCCGGTGCGGCGGCGAAGGACGCCGTCGGTGCCGCGAAGGACGCCGTCGCTGACGCCTCGGACGAGGTGCGCGAGCGTGCATCGAGCGCCGCATCCGCCGCGACCGACGCTGCCGCCGACGCCGGTGCCGCTGCGTCCGACGCAGCCGACGCAGCCGCCGACGCCGTGTCCGACGCACCGTCCGACCGCGGTGGCGCGCACCGTGCCGAGGCGCACGGCGACCACGCCGCCGCCGAGGACCGGGTCGCCGATGCGCTCGACGACGCCGCGGACCGCATCGAGGACGCCGCGGACGTGGTCCGCGACGAGGCCGGGTCGCACCGCCACGACGGCGGCGACGCGGACCGCCCGTGACCTCCGCGTGGGCAGGGCGGCGGGGCTCCTCGCTCCGCCGCCCCCGGCCCCGCGGGGTCTGGATCGCGTCGGGCATCGGCATCGTCCTGGTGCTCGCGATCGCCCTCGGCGCCTACCTGCCGCTCGTGGGCTTCCTCGGCGGTGTGACGGCGACGACGGCCGGCCTGGTGCCGTTCCCGTTCCTGCGGGTCACGGCCGTCACCCTGGTCGGCGTCGTGGTCGTCCTGGCGCTGCTCCTTCTGGCCCTCACCCGTCGGCACACCGTCACCACGGTGCTCGTGGTGGCGCTCACGGTGCTGGTCAGCCTGGCCGTGACCGCCTACCCGGTCGTCACGGTGGCGATCTCGTCGGCCGACCGTGCCGGGGACGTCTGGCCGATCGTCACGGAGCTCTGGCAGCGCTTCACCGGCTGACCCCCTGACCGCCGCGGCGGGCTCGTGACCCGAACACGGGCCCGCCGCGGCTCCCACCGGTCCGCCGCGGCGGGCCGGGAGCGGCCGTCCCACGGCCGCAGCGACACCCCACGCGCGTCGACGCGCGTGGGGTGTCGTCGTGTGCGTGAGGACGATCCGGACGGGACGGGACTGTCCGCCCCGCTCCTCAGCCGGAGTGCGCGTGCGTCGCCAGGCGGGCGAGCCCCTCGTCGATCGACACGGTCGGCTCCCACCGCAGGTCCCGGCGGGTCCGCCGCTGGTCGAACCAGTGCGCCGTGGACAGCTGCTCGGCGAGGAACCGCGTCATCGGCGGTTCGTCCTCGCCCGGGCGCACCCGCCACACGGCCTCGACGAGCGAACCGGCGGCCCGGGCGAGCGCCGCCGGGACGTGCACGCGGGGTGCCGGCACACCGGACGCCCGGCAGATCCCGCCGAGGAGCTCCCCGACCGGACGCGGCTCGCCGTTCGTCACGACGTACGCGGTGCCGTGCACCCGGTCGTCGGCCGCGTGCTCGAGGGCCGCGACCATCGCCGAGGCCGCGTTGTCGACGTAGAGCGTGTCGATGAGCGCCGCGCCGGAGTCGAGCAGCGGCAGCCGCCCCGACCGGGCCCGGTCGACGATCCGTCCGACGAGCTGTGTGTCGCCCGGCCCCCAGACCAGGTGCGGGCGCACCGCGACGACCGCGAACCCGGGGGCGTCGGCACCGAGTGCGAGCAGTTCGGCGGCGGCCTTCGTCCGGGCGTAGTCGCCGCGGGCGGCGTCGGGCTCGGCGGGTCCCGCGCCGACGCCGACGAGGGACGATCCGGTGTGCGCGACCGAGGGTGACGAGACGAACACGAACCGCCCGGCCCCGGCGGCGCGCGCGGCGTCGAGCAGCAGCCGCGTCCCGTCGACGTTGACCCGGGCGAAGTCGGCCGGGTCGCCCGCGAGCGAGACCTTGGCGGCGAGGTGCACGACCGCGTCGACGCCCGCGACCGCACGGCGCACGGCTTCGGCGTCGGTCGTGCTCCCCCGCACGTCGGTCACCCCGTCGACGCCGGACGCCCGGCGCTGGAACGTGCGGACGGCGTACCCGGCGTCGCGCACGGCCGCAGCGGTCGCCCGACCGAGGAAGCCGCTCGCGCCGGTCACCAGCACCGTGGGACGGTCCGTGTCCTCGGCCGGACCGGTGGGACGGTCCGTGCCCCCGTCCGGACCGGTGGGACGTGCTGCGCTCACGGTCGGACCATCCGGGCACCGCCGAGGACCGACGTGGCCCAGCGGGACAGGCGCGCACGGTCGACCTTGGAGTTGTGCCGGATGTCGGTCGGCAGCACGGGCACGACGAGCACCGCGGCGAGCGGGACCCCGGCGGCGGCCCGGACCGCGGTCGCGAGGGACGCCGTCGCGAGGCCCGGACGACGGACGGGCGGTACGGTCTCGACCACGGCGACGACCTGCTGCGTCCCCGTGGGGCCGACGCCCGCGACACCGACGCGGCCGACGCCGTCGACGGCCTCGATCCGCTGCTCCGGGCCGACCGGGGTGACGACGCCACGGGCGGTGGTCACGACGTGCTGCAGACGGCCCTCGACCCAGAGGCGGCCGTCGGCGTCGAGGTGCCCGACGTCACCGGTGCGGTGCCCGCGCGGGTCGTCGACGCCCTGCCGCGAGGCCCGGTTCGTCCGCCAGAGCCGGTCGTAGTGGTCGCGGACGTGCGGCGCCGCGACGACGATCTCCCCCGTGACGCCCGCGGCGTCCGTGGGGGTACCGCTCGGGACGCCGAGGTCGTCGAGCGGCGCGATGCGCACCCGGACCCCGGCTGCCGGGACGCCGACGCAGATGCCGGACCCGGAGGTGTCGCCCGCGGCGCGCACGCCGTCCAGGTCGACGTCGGTCATGAGGAGTCCCTCGGTCATGCCGTAGGGGGTGTGCGCGCTCGCGTTCGGCATGAGCTCGGTCGCCGCCGCGAGGAGCGCCTCGGGGACCGGCGCGCCGGCCGACAGGAACAGCCGGACCCCGGCGAGGGCCTCCCGGTCGGTCGCGGTCAGGTCCCCCGCGGTCGCGACCACGTTCGCCAGGGCGGCCGGCGAGAGGAACACCACGGTGGCGTCGACCGCACGCACGGCATCGGCCACGGCCCGCGCGGTCAGGGTGCGGGGCGCGGTCACGTCCATGTCCGGCGCGACCGACCGTGCACCGAGCGCCGGCCCGAGCAGCGCGAACGGCGCGAAGCCCGCGACGAGTCCGGTCCCGACGCCGACGTCGTACTGCGCCGCGAGCACGTCGCGGACGGCCGCGAGCTGCCGGTGCGTGTACACGACGCCCTTCGCGGGACCGGTCGACCCGGAGGTGAAGAGCACGGCGGCGGGGTCCTCGGGGGACGGTGCGGCCGGCAGGGTCCGCCCGGACGCGAGCAGCCGGGCACCACGGCGTGCGACCTCCGCGAGGGAGTGCTCCACCCGCAGCGCGCGACGCGCGGGTGCGGGCAGCGCGACGGTCGCGATCCGCCGACCCGGCCAGCCGAGCGCGCGCGCCGCCGACAGCCCGGGCAACGCGCCGACGATCCAGTCCGGTCGCGCGCCGCGGACGGCACGCGTGAGACCGCGCAGCCCGAGTCCCGCGTCCGCGACCACGACGACGGCACCGATCCGGACGCACGCGTACAGGACCGCGGTCAGGTCGGCACCCGGGGTGACGAGGAGCGAGACGCGGTCGCCGTGGCGGACGCCGAGGTCGGCGAGCCCGACCGCGACCTCGTCGACACGGCGCGCGAGCAGGCGCCAGGAGACGGTGCGGGGTCCGCCGGGTGCGGCCATCTCGACGAGCGCGGGCCCGTCGGCGTCGCGCTGGTCCTCGAGTGCGGCCCAGAGCGGCCGGCTCGCGTCGGCCGTGTGGTCCGGGACGTCGGCCGGGAGGCGCGGCTCGACCCCGGCGGGCGCGTGTCCGTCCGGCAGGTGGTCACCCAACCAGTCGGTGAGCGTGCCCGCCACGTCGGCGTCGTCGGGCAGCAGGTGCCCGGCGCCCTCGAAGCGGTGCACGTCGGCGTGCGGCAGCCGTGCCGTGAGGTCGTCGAGGTAGCGCTCCAGGAACACCGGGTCGCGCGGCCCCCACACCAGGAGCGCGGGCACCCGCAGGGCGGCGACACCGGTCGCGATGCGGTCGAGCTCGGCGGCGCTCGGGTGCGCGGCGTCGACCGGGATGTCCGCGACGAAGCCGCCGATCCCCCCGCGGCGCGCGGCCCCGCGGTACGGCGCACGGTAGGCGTCGGCGACGGGTCGGTCGAGCCGGGGGTGGGCGATCGCGAGCGTCGTCTCGAGGAACGCCGGCGTCAGGACCGTCCCGCGCCCGAGCACCTGCGGCCGCAGTGCGAGCCGGAGCGGAGCGGGGATCGGGGCGTCCTCGGGCTGGTGCACGGCGGTGTTGCACGTGACGACCCCGGCGAGCAGCCCGGGGTGGTCGACCGCCCAGCCGAGGGAGACGACACCGCCCCAGTCGTGCCCGACCGTGACGACCGGACCGGTCAGCCCGAGCACGTCGGTCAGGGCGCCGAGGTCGCGCACGCGGTCGGCGAGGCGGTGCTGCACGCCGGTGCGCTCCGAGAACCCCATGTCCAGCTGGTCGACCGCGACGACGCGCCAGGCCGGGCCGCCGGCGCGGGCGACCGCGAGGGTCTGCGCCGCGACGGACCGCCACAGGTACGACCACGTCGGGTTGCCGTGCACGCACAGCAGCGTGCCCACCGGGGTCGCGCCGAGCGCGTCGAGGGAGCCGGCCGTGTCGAGGAGGTGCCACGTGCGGTCCGGGTGATCCGTGCCTCCCGTCCGGTCCGTGCCACCCGGGACGGTGACCAACCGCGACCAGGCCGGGTCGAGTCCGGGCAGGGGCGGCGGGAGCGTCGCCGGAGCCGTGGAGGCGGCGACGCGCGGGAGGTCGGACCTCACCAGCGCAGTTCCATCATCGCCGTGTTGATGCCGGAGCCCACGCCGCCGAGGAACACGCGGTCACCGCGGGTGATGCCGCCGCGGGCGACCTCGTCCGCGAGGGTGATCGGGATCGACGCCGGACCGACGTTGCCGTAGCGCTGGTACGTCGTCGGCACCTTGGCACGCGGGATGCCGATCGCCTCGACGAAGGCGTTCGTGTGCACGTCCGAGACCTGGTGCAGCACGTAGCGGTCCATGTCCGCCCAGTCGAAGTGCGCGCGGGCCTCGGTCCAGGCGGCGACGACGAGCTCCATGCCGCCCTTGAGCAGCATCTTCGCGTCGGTGAACATGCCGTCGACGCTGCCGACGCACAGGTCGTACCACTGCGTCGCGGCACGGGTGACACCGCCGATGATGCGGTGGCCCTCGGGGTGCACGTCGGACGGGCCGAGCACGGCGGCCGCGGCACCGGACCCGAGGGTCAGGCTCGCGAACTCGCTCATGAAGTCCTTGCGGTTCCGGCCGCCCTGGTTGAGGCGGTCGATCGTGTTGAGCTGCACCTGGTCGGCGTCCTCGCCGTCGACCACGAGCGCGTACTTGATCTGGCCGGAGTCGATCATGCTCGCGGCGACGCTCATCGCGTTGACGAAGCCGAGGCACGCGTTCGCTATGTCGAAGTTGATCGCGGACGACGGCAGGCCGAGCCCGTGGTGCAGCCGGACGGCGACGCTCGGCTCGAGGTGCGGGCGGGTCACCGACGTGTTGATGAGCAGCCCGACGTCCTCGGGGCGGATGCCCGCCTCGGCCATGGCGCGGCGGCCGGCGTCGATCGCGGCGTCCTGGAAGGTCTGGCCCTCGCCCCAGTTGCGGCGCTCGGTGACGCCCGCGACGCGCTCCAGCAGGCCCATCGGCAGGCGCAGGCGCCGGAGGACCCCGCGCAGCTTCGCCTCGATGTCGGCCGAGGTCGTGACCCGCTCGGCCGTGGTCGTCGCGACCGAGAGCAGGGACACGTTCTGGTGCTTCGCGGTGGCGTTGCCCGGGCGCTCCACGTCGTCGTTCGGGGTGGGTTCGACGGGGCGGTCAGCGAGTATCGTCACCGGGTCATCTTTCCGCATCGTGGCTGGGTGTGGGGTCCGTTCCGGGTGGGAGACGGCGTCATGCGTCCTTCGGGAGCTTCCGGACCTTGCTCCGACGGCGCCGGCGGTCCGGGATCATCGAGCGCATCTCCTCGAGCTTGCCGAAGCAGAGCAGCCGGTCGCTCGCCTGCAGGGTCACGCCGCTCCGGGGGTTCGGGATCACGTTCGCGCCGCGGTGCAGGGTGAGCACCGTGATGTCGCGGTCCCAGAGCCCCGACTCCTTGATCGTCCGGCCGACCAGGTCGGCGTTCGTGTGCACGAGGAGCTCGGCGACACCGTACCCGGTCGACACGCTGAGGCGCTGGCGCACGTCGATCTCCGGGAAGGCGACCTGGTTGCCGATGAAGTCGATGATCGCGCCGGCGACGTCGAGGCCCGTCGCACGCTCGATGCCCTCGAGCCCGGGCGACGAGTTGACCTCCATCACGAGCGGGCCGTCGTTGCCCTCGAGCATGTCGACGCCCGCGACCCGGAGACCCATGATCTGCGCCGAGCGGACCGCCGCCTCCTCGTACTCGGGCGTCAGCGTGACCTTCTCGACCGTGCCGCCGCGGTGCACGTTCGACCGGAACTCGTCGCCGCTCGCACTCCGGCGCATCGCCGCGACCACCCGGTCGCCGACGACGAGCGCGCGGATGTCCCGCCCCCGGCTCTCCGAGACGAACGCCTGGATGAGGACGTTCTGCTTCGTCGAGTGCAGCGTCTCGACGATCGACTCGGCGACCTTCGCCTCCGGTGCCAGGATCACGCCGATGCCCTGCGTGCCCTCGAGCAGCTTGATGACGACGGGCGCACCGCCGACCCGGTCGATCGCCCCGCGGACGTCGGCGCGGCTGTTCACGAACGTCGTCGCCGGCATGCCGATGTGGTGCCGGGACAGGATCTGGTTCGCGCGGAGCTTGTCGCGCGAGTTCGTGATCCCCGTCGCGGTGTTCGGCGTGTACACGTCCATCTGCTCGAACTGCCGCACGACCGCGGTGCCGTAGTACGTGATCGAGTTCCCGATCCGGGGCAGCACGGCGTCGTAGTCGCTGAGCAGCTTGCCGCGGTAGAGCAGGTCGGGCTCGTCGGCGGTCAGGTCGATCGCGAACCGCAGCGTGTTCAACACCTTGACGTCGTGCCCGCGGTCGATCGCGGCGGCACGCAGGCGCTGCGTCGAGTACGCGTGCGGGGCGCGCGACAGGATGGCGAGTTTCATCGGGGTGCTCCACGGGGGTTCGAGGACGTCGACGGCGACGCTCCATCAAAGCATGCGACAGGATGGCCCCATGGCCCGGAACCCGATGATCGCAGGCTGGCGCGAGTGGGCTGCCCTGCCCGGTCTCGAGCTGCCCTGGATCAAGGTCAAGCTCGACACCGGCGCCCGGAGCTCGGCACTGCACGCGTTCGACCTCGAGGAGCTCCCCGGCGACCGCGTGCGCTTCTCGGTGCACCCCTGGCAGGACACCGACGCCGACGCCGTCACCCACGAGTGCGACGTGCACGACCGGCGGGTCGTGCGGAGCTCGACGGGCCACACCCAGGAGCGCATCGTCGTGCTGACGCCGATCACGCTGGCCGGGATCACGGTCGACGCCGAGGTCACGCTGAGCAACCGCGACCAGATGGGCTTCCGGATGCTCGTCGGTCGGCAGGCCCTGCGGCAGGGGTTCCTCGTCGACCCGGCGCGGTCGTTCACGGCGGGACGGGCGCCGAAGGAGATCCGGCGGCGCAACCGCGGGCGGGCCTGAGGCGCGGTCGCGCTGGGCGCGCTGCGCGCGCTGGGCTGGCCGCTGGTCGCTGCGCGCTGGCCGCTGGCCGGTGGCCGGTGGCCGGTGGCCGGCGTAGCCGTGCCGCGCCGTGCGCCGGCGGCTGCCGGTGCCGCGTGCTCCTGCACAACGGGAAGCACGTCGAACCACGTCGTTCCGTGGTGCGGCATGCTTCCCGTTGTGCGCGCCTCCCGACATGCGGCCGACTCCACGGCGGACGGGAGGCGCGGGGCCGGCTGCATCCGCGCCTCCCGTCCCGGAGGGGCCGTATTCCACACGCTCCTTGTCGATTCGTCTGAAATGCTACGTTCTCCACATTGCCGGTCTGGTGATGGGGGTGGGACGTGGGGTTCGGGTTCGACGACGGCGCAGCTGCGCGGCTCGCGGCGTGCGCTGCGCAGGCCGCACTGGCGCTGCGCGGGAGCGCGTGGCCGCGACGGAGCGCTGCAGAGGCAGCGCTGCGGGACTTCGACGGCGGGTACGCGCGACTCTTCGAGACCGCCAGGACCGTCGAGTACGAGGACCGGGTGCGTCTCGCGCACGCCCTCGACGACCTCGCCGACCAGGTGCGGATCGCCCGGCACCAGGCCTCACAGGAGCGCCACCGACGGTCGGAGCTCGCGGCCTGGCGGAAGCGGGCAGCTGACCGCGAGCACACCCTGGTCGGCATCGCTGCCGCGTGGGAGCCCCTGCTCGATGCGAGCGCAGCAGCCTTCGACCCGGAACCGACCGCGGCCCCGATCAGACCGACGCCCGTCACCGCGACCTTCCGTGCTCGGCACCGACGACGGACCGGCGCGCAGGCGACCGGGCGCAGCAGTGCCGATCCGGAACGGTTGCGCCGGTTCACCGCCACGGCCCAGGCGCAGGACGGTGTGACGGAACAGGACCTCGTCCGCGTCCGGAACGCGTGGGCGGGCTTCCGTGACCGGTGCGGGTGGGTCCCCGTCGAGGCACCGCCGCTGCCGGGCGGTTTCGGTGCGTACCTCGACGAGAACGCCGAGGACGCCCGGTGGGCGGCGCGGATCGCCGACGCGTTCGAAGCCGCCGGAGGACGATCGGTCGCCGACGTCGCGCTCGACATCGCCGGAGTGTCGACCCTCTCCCCTGCGGCACGGCGGCTGCTGGAGCCGTCCCTGACCCCGGCGGAGGTCGCGGCGGCCTGGACGGACCTCGGGCTCACCGCCGAGGACATCGCAGTACTCCCGCTGCGGACCCAGGTGCAGGTGGCGAACCTCGACGGGTTGCCCGCCGTCGCTCGTGACGTGGCCTCGCGGCGGGTGCTCGCCGCGGCGCTCCGAGACCCCGAGCGGATGTACCGGCTCTTCGGACTGGCGTACACGTACGGAGCGGTGAGCCTCGAGGAGTTCACCACACAGGTCCGCGCGCTCGCGCACGGGCTCCAGCGAGCGGACCGGATCGTAGCCGACCTGCCGGCGCCGACCGCGACGGTGGCGCAGCTCGTCGGCTTCGGCGTCGCGAACGGCGCTCCCGTCGCCGCGGTCGTGCTGGGCGACCTCGACACCGCCGCGAACGTCACGGTGAACGTCCCCGGAGCGACGACGACGCTCGGCAGCACGCTGGAGAAGGCGCAAGCCGCTTCTGGGCTCCTCCGGTCTGCCGCGAGGGCACGGAAGACGGATTCGTACGCGGTCGTGTCCTGGTTCGGCTACCGCGCACCCGCCTTCCCCGAGGTCCCGGCGCAGGGGCGGGCCGCCGCGGGTGGGGCCGAGCTGGCGTCGTTCCTCGACGGCATCCACGACAGCCGAGGGGGCGCACCGCGTCGGTCCACGGTCCTCGGCCACTCGTACGGCTCCACGACCGCAGCCGAAGCGCTGGCCCAGACCCGACCCCTGGCTCGACGGCTCAGGACACCATCTCGAAGATCGTCGCTACCGGAGTACCAGGATGAAGATCATGCGATCGCTTCGTGCCCTCGTAGCAGCCGCCTGCTGCGCTTGGCTCCTCACCGCGTGCACCAGCCCAGGAGGCCACATGCCAGTCGATGCCGCAGGTCTGACAGAGGACGACGTGGCGGAGTTGTCGGCGCAGCAGGAGTTCGACCGGTACGCCGAGCGCTACGCGCAGATGCAGGTGGTCCTCGCGGAAGCGCAGCGAGCGGTACACGTCGGCGAGTGGTCGTGGATCGGCGGCGACCGGGTTCCCAACATCGGCGGAGACGGAATCGTTCCGCTCCGTGGAGCCGGTCCCCGCAACAGTTACTTCCTCCGGAGCGATCGGCTGTGGTCGCCTGCTGGAGCGACCGGAGACCCGCGCGATCTGCAGCCCATGATCGACTTCTTCGGGCAGCGCGACTGGTCCTACCGCGAGCGGACACGAGGTCGCTACCACGAGGTCCTGGCTGACACGGGAACCGGTTGGCACGTCGAGTACGAGGTGCAGCCCGATGGGGACTACGGCCTCACCGTGTACAGCGGGCAGTACTGGACCAACGACGGCCACGCACTGACCGAGGCCGTCGGCGGCCGCAATGACGGCGAGTACCCCGAGGAGTCCCTACCCGGCGAGTACCCGCCGTTCCCGAAGTGGAGCGACCCGATCATCAGCCCGCCGAAGACCTGAGCGCGCATCGCCCGCCAGCCCAACGGGAGCGCCTGCCGGCGGTGCAGGAGCGCGGCATGCAGCTCGCCACCGTCAGCGCGACCGCCGTCCCCGGCGGGCCGAGACGGTCGCGCCTCGTGTCGCGTGCGAGGTGACGAACGGGAGGCGCGGTGCAGGTGACGCGCGCGCGTCACCGGCACCGCGCCTCCCGTCCGTACCGTGGGCCTGCGCGGTCAGGGCAGGAGCGCGACGGCGACCGCGCGCGCGGTCGCCGTCCCGCCTGCCGCATCCCGCAGCCGCATCGCCAGCGATCCCGACACGACGAGCAACAGCTGCTCGGCGAGCGCCGGGGCTGCGGCACCGACGAGCGGGCGGGCGGTCTCGGTCAGCCGGCGGCGCAGCGTGTCGGTCTCCCGGTCGAGCACGGCCCGGACGTCGGCGGGGGCGTCGACGTACTCGGCGGCGGTCCCGAGGAACGCGCACCACCGTGAACCGGTCGGGGTCGCGCGGTGGTCGTCGAGCGCGTCGAACACGGCGAGCAACCGGCCGCGGTCGTCGGACGCCCGGGCGACGGCGCGGTCCCACGTGGCGGTCCAGTCGTCGTGGCGGCGGTCGAGGGCGGCCGCGACGAGGGCCTCCTTGCTGGGGTACCCGCGGTAGAGCGTCGCCGAGGACACCCCGGCGCGCTCGAGAACCGCATCCACCGGGGTCGCCGCGATGCCCCGGGTGAAGAAGAGCTCCTCGGCGGCGTCGAGCACGCGTTGCTCGGTCGCTGGACGCATCGCCATGCCGTCAGCCTACGATCCCAGAAGTGAAACGATCGTTTTTGTTCTCGGACCGGGTCCTGATCGGGAGCGGGCTCGGGCTCATCGCCGCGACGTACGGTCTCGTGCGGCTGGCGTACGGCCTGTTCCTCCCGGACGTGCAGCGCGACCTCGGCTTCGGTGCGGACGTCGCCGGGGCCGTCTCCGCGGGCGGTTCGGTGCTCTACTGCGTCGGCGCGGTGGCCGGGTCCGTCCTCGCCGGGCGGGCGGCCCGGGCTCTCGCCGCTGTCGCCGCCCTGATCGCGGGGGTCGGAGCACTCGTGATGGCGGCGAGCACGTCGACCCTCGTGTTCGGGACCGCCGCGGTGGTGGCCTCGGCAGGGGCCGGCATCGCGTCGCCCGCCCTGGTGCGGCTCGTCGGCGACCGGGTCGAGCACGCCGCACTCCCCCGTGCGCAGGCGATGGTCAACTCGGGCACCGGCCCCGGGCTCGTCGCCGCAGGTTTCCTCGCCCTCGTCCTGCTGCCCGACTGGCGCACGGCGTGGACCACGGCGGGGATCGTGACGCTCGTGGTGGGCGGGGTCCTCGTCACCGCTGCCGGGTCGGCCCGGGACACAGCGGGCCGAGGACGACCCCCGGCAGGTCCCGCCGGCCCCGACCGGCGCTGGCTCGTCGCGCACGCCCTGCCGATGGCCGTCGCCCTGGCCTTCGGGGCGGGATCGGCCGTGGTGTGGACGTACGGGCGGACGGCACTGGTCGAGGCCGGCGTCGGGAGCGCGCTGTCGGTCGGCGCGTGGGTCGCCCTCGGCGCCGGCGGCGCCCTGGTCGCGGTGACCTCACGGTGGACGAGCGCACTGTCCGCGCGCCGGCAGTGGGCGCTGACGGCCGCCGTCGCGGGCGCCGCGGTGCTCGTCCTCGGCGTCGCCCCCGCGGTGGTGCCGGTGTCGCTCGCGGCGTGCACGGTGTTCGGCTGGGGCTACACCGCGGCGACCGGCGGGCTCATCGCCTGGACGACGGAGGTCGACCGGACCCGGGCCCCGGTCGGCACGTCCGCGCTGTTCGTCCTCCTCGTCGCCGGACAGGCACTCGGTGCGGCGGTCGCGGGCACCGTGCTCGGCTTGCTCGGGACGGCCGCCACCTTCGTCGTTGCCGCCGCGGTCGTGCTCGCCGCCGCACTGGTCCCCGTGGTGGCCGCGCGCACGGCGCTGCGCCGACCGGTCGCCACGCGAGGGCACGAGGCCCGATGATGGGCACGTGCACGCGCCGGACCGCCGGGACGACGTCGACCGGCTGTGGGCCGACGGCGATCATCGGGCTGCCCTCGCCCTGTTGCGGGAGCGCGTCCGCGCCGACCCGACGGACGCGCACGCGCGCCGCGCACTGGTAGAGCGCTACCGCGCACTCGGCCACCCCGACCAGGCGGGGCGGTGGGGACTGACCCTGCCCGAGAGCGTGACCGACGTCGAGCGGGACCGCGCTGCGCGCCTGCTCGCATCGTCGGGCGTGCGACCGGGCGACCTGGCGCGTTTCCTCGCCCTGCCGCTCCGCGAACCGCTCCCGCCGAGCGTCGTGGACCTGCTGCCCGAGGTCGAGGAGCACCGCGCACGGATGTCCGTGCACCCGCGCCGGCGCTCGGCGGAGGCACGTCGGCCGACGTCCGCGTTCGAGGAGCGCTGCGCCGACGTCGCCGAGGCCCTGGTGGTCGTCGTGGCGGGGTGCCTCGTCTTCGCGTTCGTGGCGGCGGTCGCGACGTGGGCCGGTGCGCCCCTCGACGACCTCGTCCTGTGGAGCGGGCTGGCTTCGCTCGCGGTCGCTGCGGTCGCCGCAGCCGTCCGGGCCGTGGGCGCACTCGGGTCCCGTCGCCCCCTCCGCGCGACCGGGTGGGCGACGACCGCCGCCGTGCTCGGCTCCGTCGTCGCGATGGGCGTGCTGCAGGTGGTCGGGACCGGAGGGCCGGGACGGGACTGGTGAGGAAGGCTCCGGCGGCGCCGCCGGGTACCGCTACCGTGGAGCACATGGGGCGGACGACGACGGAGTGGGCGCGGCTGCCGATCGGGCGCCGTGAACAGCGGCAGGACCTCCTGCTCGCGCTCGTGCTCACGGTGGGGCTCGCCGTCACGACGACCCTGTACGGCGCGTCGGGCCTGTACGAGGACGACCAGGCGGCGTGGTGGGTGTCGGCGCTCATGGTCGTGGCGAACGCGGCCCCGCTCGCCTTCCGCCGCCGGTGGCCGATGACGGTCGCGGTGGTGGCCGCGCTCGCGTTCGCCGCCACGCAGCTCCTGCACGTGCCCGAGGTCCTGCTCATCAACTTCACGCTGTTCATCGCGCTCTACACGGTCGGTGCGTGGTGCTCCGACCGCGTGCGCGCCGAGGCGGTGCGGTGGGTCGTGATCGTCGGGATGTTCGTCTGGGTGTTCCTGTCGATCTCGTTCGGGTGGTCGATGCCGAGCGCGTTGCCCAAGGACGACGGCGCCCTCATCGCGCCCTACGTCGCGTACTCGCTCGTGAACATCCTCATCAACGTCCTGTACTTCGGCGGCGCCTGGTACGCGGGCAACCGGGCCTGGGCGTCCGCGGTCGCGAAGCACGACCTCGCCGAACGCACCGCGGAGCTCGCGGCCGAACGGGAGCGCACCGCCGCCCAGGCCGTCACGCTCGAGCGGGTGCGCATCGCGCGGGAGCTGCACGACGTCGTCGCCCACCACGTCTCGCTCATGGGCGTGCAGGCCGGTGCGGCCCGACGCGTGATCGATCGTGACCCGGGGCAGGCCGCGACCTCGCTCGGCGTGGTCGAGGACAGCGCACGCACGGCGGTCGAGGAACTCCGTCGGATGCTCGGCACGCTCCGCTCCGACGACGAGCCGTCGGGCGGGGACCGCGCCGCCACGACCGCCCCGAGCACCGCGGGCCTCGCTCGGGTGCCGGAACTCGTCGACGCGGTGCGGACGGCCGGGCACCCGGTCGAGTACGTGGTCGTCGGCGACGAGCGCCCGGTCCCGCCGACCGTCGGCGCGGTCGCGTTCCGCATCGCCCAGGAGGCGGTGACGAACGTCCTCAAGCATGCCGGTCCGACCGCGCGCGCCGACGTGCGGCTGCGGTACCTCGACGACGGCATCGAGGTCGAGGTCGCCGACGACGGCCACGGCGAGCGCGCGGTCCGGCGGACGGACGGCAGCGGCCTCGGCCACGTCGGGATGCGCGAGCGCGTCGCGGCGGTCGGCGGGCGCATCGAGATCGGGCCGCGCGCCCGGGGAGGGTACCTGGTGCGGGCATGGCTGCCGACGACCTGACGATCGTGCTCGCGGACGACCAGGACCTGGTCCGGGCCGGCTTCCGCGTCATCCTCGAGTCCGAGCCCGGCTTCCGGGTCGTCGGCGAGGCGCCCGACGGTGCCGCCGCGGTGGACGCCGTGGTGGCGCTGCGGCCGGACGTCGTCTGCCTCGACGTGCAGATGCCGGGGGTCGACGGCCTCGAGGCCGCCCGACGGATCGCCGCGCTCCCGGACCCGCCCGCCGTGCTGGTGCTCACGACGTTCGACGACGACGACGCCCTGTTCCAGGCGCTCGAGGCCGGGGCGAGCGGGTTCCTGCTGAAGAACGCCTCCCCCGAACGGCTGATCGACGCGGTCCGCACGGTCGCGGCCGGCGACGCCCTGCTCGCCCCGGACGTGACCCGGCGGGTGATCAGCCGCGCGACCACCGCCCGTCCGACCGGCACGACGGGCGGCACCGGCACCGGCACCGACGAAGGTGTCGACACCACCGCCGACACCGCGAGCAGGACCGACCCCGGCACCGCCGCCATCGCCGCCGCGGGCCTGACCGAGCGCGAGTCCGAGGTGCTCCGCCTGCTCGCCAAGGGCTACAGCAACGCCGAGATCGCCGCGGCCCTGTACGTGGGCGAGGCCACCGTGAAGACCCACGTGTCGAACGTGCTGCAGAAGCTGTGCCTGCGCGACCGCATCCAGGCGGTCGTCTGGGCGTTCGAGCACGGCGTCGCCGCCCGCCCCTGACGGACCGGACAGCACCGGCCCACCCACCGCTCCCCCGTGCGGTGGAGCCGCCCCGTACCGGAGTCCCCCCCTCACGTGGGAGGCGACCCGCGCCTCCCGGCCAATACGGTCGACGTGTCGGCGAGGACCGCCGACGGAAGGGGACGACGATGCTCACCATCGAAGGCGTCACGAAGCACTTCGGCGACCGCCGGGTGCTCGACGACGTGGGGTTCACGGTCGGCAGCGGCCGCCTGACGGGGTTCGTGGGCGGCAACGGCGCCGGCAAGACCACGACCATGCGGATCCTGCTCGGCGTCCTGCAGGCCGACGCGGGGACGGTGTCGATCGACGGCGCGACCGTCGGTCCGGCCGACCGTCGCCGCTTCGGCTACATGCCGGAGGAGCGCGGGCTCTACCCGAAGATGCCGGTCGCCGAGCAGATCACCTACCTCGCCCGGCTGCACGGCGTCGACAAGCGGACCGCGGGGCAGCGGACCGCGGCGCTGCTGGAACGCCTCGACCTCGAGCAGCACGCCGACGACGCCGTCGAGAAGCTGTCCCTCGGCAACCAGCAGCGCGTGCAGGTCGCCGCGGCGCTCGCCCACCAGCCCGAGGTCCTCGTGCTCGACGAGCCGTTCTCCGGCCTCGACCCGATGGCCGTCGACACCGTGCTCGGCGTCCTGCGCGAGACGGCGGCGACCGGCGTGCCGGTGCTGTTCTCCAGCCACCAGCTCGACGTGGTCGAGCGCCTCTGCGACGACGTCGTCGTGATCGCCGCCGGCACGATCCGTGCGGCCGGCCCGCAGGAGGAGCTCCGTCGCGCGGCGGGCCCCGCGGCGTGGGAGCTCCTGGTCGAGGGAGACCTCGCCTGGCTCCGCGCCGAGCCCGGGGTCGTCGTCCGCGAGTTCGACGGCGGCTACGCCGTGTTCGAGGCCGACGACGCCACCGCCCAGGCCGTCCTGCAGCGTGCGGTCCAGCACGGCACCGTCGGGTCGTTCGCGCCCCGGGTGCCGCGGCTCAGCGAGGTCTTCCGGGAGGTCGTGCGATGACAACGGCACGCCAGGCCACGTCCCGCCAGGGCACGTCCCGTCAGGGCACGTTCGTCAACGCGGTGCAGCTCGTCACCGCGCGGGAGATCCAGGCCCGTCTCCGCAGCAAGGCGTTCATCGTCTCCGCCGCGATCCTGATCCTCGCCGTCGTCGCGTCGATCGTCGTCGCCGGCATCGTCGGCAAGGCCACCGCGGACGACACCACGCCGGTCGCGGTCGTCGACGGCGTGAGCCTGACGTCGACGCGTGGCCTCGACGTCACGCAGACGTCGAGCGTCGCGCAGGCCGAACGGCTCGTCCGCTCGGGTGACGTCGACGCCGCGGTCGTGCCGTCCGACGACACCCTCGGCTACCGCGTGGTCGGGCTCGACGACGTGCCGACCGACGTCGTGAGCGCGCTGAGCACGACCCCGCGCGTCGACCTGCTCGACCCCGGTGCGCTGCCCGCGGGTCTGGTGTCGCTCATCGGGATCATGTTCGGTGTCGTGTTCTTCGCCTCGGCGGTCACGTTCGGCTCGTCGATCGCGCAGAGCGTCGTCGAGGAGAAGTCGACCCGCGTCGTCGAGATCCTGATGGCCGCGATCCCGGCCCGGGCACTGCTCGCGGGCAAGGTGCTCGGGAACAGCCTGATGGCGTTCGCGCAGATCGTCGCGGTGGCCGTCGCGGCGGCGATCACGCTCGCGGTGACCGGGCAGGACAACATGTTCTCGATGCTCGGCCCGAGCGTGTTGTGGTTCGTCGGCTTCTTCGCGATCGGCTTCGTGCTCATCGCCGCGATGTTCGCCGCGTCCGCCGTGCTCGTCTCGCGCCAGGAGGACGTCGGCAGCGTCACGATGCCGGTGATGATGCTCGTGATGATCCCGTACATCCTCATCGTCTCGGCGGCGGACAACCCCACGATCGTCGGGATCATGTCGTACGTCCCGTTCAGCGCGCCGATCGGGATGCCGATGCGGATCTTCCTCGGGACCGCCCAGTGGTGGGAGCCGATCCTGTCGCTGCTGATCGTCGCCGTGTCGGTGGTCGTGGTCGTGCTCGTCGGCGCGCGCATCTACGAGAACGCGCTGCTCCGCACCGGGGGTCGCGTGAAGCTCGCGGAGGCGCTGCGCGGCTGACGCCGCCACGGGACGGACGGGAGGCGCGGTGCGGGCGGGCACCGCGCCTCCCGTCCGTCGTGTGGTCGCGTCCCGCCGCCCTCGATGGAGCAGACGACGTCGGGTCCGGGCCCGCCACCCGACGRTTCCTGCTCCATCCGCGTGGAGGGACGGGCGCGGGGGGACGGGAC
>NZ_MCIG01000048.1 GCF_001705035.1 Curtobacterium sp. UCD-KPL2560
GGCGCGTGGCGGGCCCGGCACGCGCCTCCCGTCCGCCCCACGCGGACGACGGAAGGGACGGGGTGGGCCCGGCACGCGCCTCCCGTCCGCCCCGTCGCGGTCAGACGGCCGTGACGTGGAACGGCACCACGCAGTCGGCCGGCAGCAGCGGGACCTGCAGCCCGACGGTCTGCAGCACGCGTCCGGTGGCCGTGCGGTCGCCGCTCCACCACGCCGGCGGCGTGACCAGGTGGGCGTCGCCGAGGACGACCGGGTCGACGCGGTACCGCGTGTCCGGGTCGAGGTCGCGGAACAGCATCGGGCCGGTGCCCGACACCTCGGACCGGCCGACGCTCGCGAGGAAGAACACGGCCTCCCGCCGGTCGGGTGCGACGACGCCGTACACGCGGCGGGTCGGGTCGACCTCGTCGACACGGACGAGGTCCCCGCCGTGCAGCAGGGCGCGCCACCGCTGGTGCAGGGCGATCCACTCGGCGAGCACGGCTTCCTCGTCCGGGGTCGCGAGGGTCAGGTCCCACTCGATGCCGAAGTGCCCGACGAGCGCGGTCCCGGCGCGGAACGACACGTCGTGGACGCGTCCGGTCGTGTGGTTCCGGCCGCTCGCGACGTGGGCGCCGAGGAGCTCGGGCGGGAGCAGCTGCTGCGTCCAGCGGTGCATCTCCTGGCGCTCGGCCGGGTCGATGTCGTCGGACACCCAGACCCGGTCGGTGTGCTCGAGCACGCCGAGGTCGACGCGCGAGCCGCCCGACGAGCACGACTCGATCTCGAGCGCCGGGAACCGCTCCTTGAGCGTCGCCATCAACCGGTACGTCGCCAGGGTCTGCTCGTGCACGGCGGCACCGCCCCCGGGGTGGCCGGCCTCGACGAGGTCGCGGTTGTGGTCCCACTTGACGTAGTCGACGCCGTACTCCCCGATCACGGCCGTCATCCGCTCGAGCACGTACGCGAAGGCCTCGGGGATCGCGAGGTTGAGCACCTGCTGGTCGCGGGAGCGCACCGGCAGGCGACCGTCGGCCTGCATGATCCACTCGGGGTGCGCGCGGGCGAGGTCGCTGTCCTCGTTCACCATCTCCGGCTCGAACCACAGCCCGAACTGCATGCCGAGCGCACGGACGCGGTCGACGATCGGCCCGAGGCCGTCGGGCCAGACGTCCTCGTCGACGTACCAGTCACCGAGCCCGGCGTGGTCGTCGCGGCGGTGCCGGAACCAGCCGTCGTCGAGCACGTACCGCTCGACCCCGAGTCGTGCGGCGCGCTCGGCGAGGTCGGTCAGCCGGGCCAGGTCGTGGTCGAAGTACACGGCCTCCCAGACGTTGATCGTGACCGGGCGCGGCGAGGTCGGGTGCTGCGGGCGGCTCCGGAGCCAGCGGTGGAACCGGCGCGCCTGGTCGTCGAGGCCGTCGCCGTAGGCGCCGTACACCCAGGGGCCCTCGTAGGTCCCGCCCGGTGCGAGCCGCACCTCGCCGGGCAGGAGCAGTTCGCCGCCGCCGACGACCTGGCGCCCGGTCGCGAGGCGCTCCGCGAGGTGACGGTGGTTGCCGCTCCACGCGGTGTGCACGCCCCAGACCTCGCCGCGGGCGAAGCCGAAGCCGGGCTCGCCGACGCTCAGGACGGTCGCGGCGTCGGAGCCCGTGCGGCCCTTGCGGTTGTCGCGCTCGTGCGTCCCGACGACCAGGGCCCGGCGCTGCGGCGTGCGCTCCTTGCCCCAGCGGCCGGCGAAGTCGAGGACCTCGCGGGCGCGGGGCGGGACGGGCAGCGCGACCGTGAGGTCCTCGACCGTGTAGACACCCTCGCCCGTGTTCGTCACGGCTGCACGCGCGCGGACGAGTCCGGAGACGAGCACCTCGACCGTGACCCGCACGGCGAGCCCGGCGGTCCGGTCCTCGGCGTCGGCGACGACCGCGGTGTCCGTGACCTCGAGCGCCGTGACCGTGAACGCGGGCGACCAGTCCCGACCGTCCCGGTGCCCGGAGAGTCCGGGGCGTCCGGTCCAGCCGCGGTGCGGCTCCGGCAGCACGGCGAGGCGCACCGGCACGTCCATCTCGTTCGGGGCGACCGGCATCACGTCGGCCGCGGCCATCGCTGCGAGCGCGGTGTCGTCGAGGTCACCGAGCGCCGCACCCCAGTGCAGGACGGCGGGTAGGGCGGCGTCGCGGCAGTCGAGCACGAGGGAGACGCCCCCTGCGGTCAGGTGGACGATCCCCGAGGTCGGCGCGGAGGTGGTGTCGGTGGGCATCGTTGCTCCTGTCGGCGGCGGTGACAGGACGAGCCTCGCGGGTCTGGGAGCGCTCCCGCAACCCGACGCGCCAACGCGACGGGAACCGCGTCGCCCGCAGAGGAACCGTGGCGCCCGGTCAGGGATGGCGGTGCCCGGACGGCGGCCGCGCCGCCGGGAGGGTCAGAACCAGCGTTTCACCTTGAACACGACGTACAGGACGACCGCGAAGAGCACCATCGCGACGATCGACAGCGGGTAGCCCCACGTCCAGCTGAGCTCGGGCATGTGCGTGAAGTTCATGCCGTAGATCGCCGCGATGAGCGTCGGCGCGAACAGGATCGCCGCCCAGCCCGAGATCCGCTTCGTGTCGTCGTTCTGCTTCTGCGCCGCCAGGGTCGCGTCGACCGTCAGGGCGTTCTGCAGGAGCTGCCGGAACGTGTCGAGCCGCTCGACCGTGCGGATGGCGTGGTCGAGCACGTCGCGGAACCGCCGCTGCATCTCGACCGGCAGGTGGTACTTCTCGGCGCCGCGGTGCAGGTTCTCGATCATGCCGATCAGGGGTCGTGCGGCCCGCTGGAAGTCGACGACCTCGCCGAACAGCTCGTAGATGCGCTTCGAGACGCCGGGGACGCCCGCGAAGAGCTGGTCCTCGATCTGGTCGATGTCCTCCTCGAGCCCGTCGATCACCGGGGCGTACCCGTCCACGATCGAGTCCATGAGCGCCCAGAGCTGCGCCTGCGGGCCGACCGTCACGAGGCCCGGCTTGCCGCTCATCCGCTGCAGGGCCCGGGGCACCGCCTGCGGACCGCGCGGGTCGGCGGGCACGACCGCCAGGAAGAAGTCGCTGCCGACGAACGCGTGCACCTCGCCGAACTCGACCTCCTCGCGGTCGTCGTGGTACACCGCGGGCTTGAGGACCGCGAACAGCGTCGAGCCGTACCGTTCGAGCTTCGGGCGCTGGTGCCCCTCGGCCGAGTCCTCGACCGCGAGCTCGTGCAGGCCGAGTGCGACCGCGACGTCGCCGAGCTCCTGCGCGTCGGGGCGGTGCAGCACGATGCACGCGGTGGCGCCCTCCTCCCCCACCATGCGGAAGGTGGTCTCCAGCGAGGGGCAGACGATCGGCGCGATCCGGTCGACGTAGACGGTGTTGAGCTCGACGGTCACGCTGGCCACCGTACGCACGGCCGGACCCGCGCGGACGGGACGCGCCCGCGGGGGTGGGTCGCGCCTCCCGTCCCGCCCGTCGTGTCCGGGGAGCCCGGTCCCGGCCGGGGCGCGTCCGGACGCGGACACCGGGTCCGGCCCCGGTCGTCCCCCGCAGGCTGGGCGCGCGCTGCGCGCGCGGTCGGGCGGACGGCCTACGGTCCAGGTCATCAGCATGCTGACGATGGGAGTGGACATGGGCAAGGCCTGGAGGATCGTGGTCGCGGCGAGCGCGGTCGTCGCGGTGGTCGGCGGCTTCCTCGGATCCGGCGCGGTGGTCGGGACGCCGATCGCGCAGGCGTCCGGCGGGGCACTCTCGGCGTCGTCGACGGCCATCGCGCCCGACGGACCGGCGTTCTCGATCTGGAGCGTCATCTACCTCGGGTTGGTCGCCTACGCGGTGCGGCAGTGCTTCCGCACCGCCGACGACGCCCGGCACCGTGCGATCGCCCTGCCGGCGACGCTGTCCCTGCTGCTCAACGCCGCGTGGATCCTGTCCGTGCAGTTCGGCGCGCTGTGGCTGAGCGAACCGGTCATCGTCGCGCTGCTCGTGGTGCTCGTCTGGACGTTCGTGGTGCTGCGGCGGAACCCGGCCGCGGGGACGGCCTCCGGGTCGGGCCTCGTCGAACGGGTGCTCACCGACGGGACCTTCGGGCTCTACCTCGGGTGGCTGTGCGTCGCGACCGCGGCGAACACCGCCGCGGTGCTGTCGGCCGCGGGCTTCCGGGGCTTCGGGCTCGGGGAGGACGTCTGGGGTGTGGCGGTCGCGCTCGTCGCCGGGCTCGTCGGCGTGCTGCTCGCGGTCTGGGACGGCGGCCGGATCGCCCCGACGCTGTCGATCGCGTGGGGGCTCGCGTGGGTCGCGGTCGGGCGGCTCGACGGGCCGCTCGTGTCCGTGCCGACGGCGGTGGCCGCGGTGGTCGCGGTCGCCGCGGTGGTCGTCACGACGCTCGTGGTGCGCACGCGCGTCGGCTGGGTCGGCGGCCGTTCGGCCGCCCGCCCCCGGGCACGGGTGGCGTAGGCGGGCGGCTGCCGCCGGCGGCAGCTCACGGGCCCGACGGTCGGCTTCGCGAGGGCGACAGCCGGTGACGCGAGGGCCGCGGCCGACCACGCGAAAGCGACAGTTCCCCGCCGATGGTCGGCGGGGAACTGTCGCTTCCGCGTGCATGACGAGCGCCCGGGGGCGCGAAGTGTCGCTTTCGCGGACTCGTCGGTGCGGAAGCGGGCGGGCGCGAAGTGTCGCTCCCGCGAGGTGGTCGGCCGGCGGTGGCCGCCCCGGGTCAGCGCGCGGCGGGCGTCAGACCGTGGGCAGCGGCGACCGCCTCGTTGACGACCTCGCCCGCGTGCACGTTCACGCCCTTCGCGAGCGCCGGGTCCGCCGCGGTCGCGCGCTCCCAGCCGTGGTCGGCGATCGCGAGGGCGTACGGCAGCGTGGCGTTCGTCAGCGCGATCGTGCTCGTGCGCGGCACCGAGCCCGGCATGTTCGCGACGCAGTAGTACACCGCGTCGTGCACCCGGAAGGTCGGGTCGTCGTGCGTGGTCGGCCGCGAGCCCTCGAAGCAGCCGCCCTGGTCGATCGCGATGTCGACGAGCACCGAACCCGGGCGCATGTCGGCGACCATCGCGTCGGTCACGAGCTTCGGCGCGGACGCCCCCGGGATGAGCACCGAACCGACGACGAGGTCGGCGTACTGCAGCGCCTCGGCGATCGCGTGCGAGGACGACCGCAGGGTCGTGACCCTTCCGTCGAAGCGGGCGTCGAGCGCGCGGAGCCGCGGCAGGCTGATGTCGAAGACGGTGACCTCGGCGCCGAGGCCGAGCGCCATCGTGACCGCGTGCTCCCCCGCGACGCCGCCGCCGATCACGACGACGCGGCCGCGCGGCGTCCCGGGAACCCCGCCGAGCAGCAGCCCGCGGCCGCCGTTCGTGCGCATCAGGTGGTACGCGCCGACCTGCACGGACAGGCGCCCGGCGATCTCGGACATGGGCGACAGCAGCGGCAGCGAGCGGTCGGGCAGCTGCACGGTCTCGTACGCGATCGCGGTGGCGCCGGACCCGACGAGCGCGGTCGTCAACGGGCGGTCGGCGGCGAGGTGCAGGTACGTGAAGAGCACCTGTCCGGGCCGGATCGACGCGTACTCCGCGGCGACCGGTTCCTTCACCTTGAGGACCAGCTCGGCGCGCGCCCAGACCTCGGCGGCGGTGTCGACGACGGTCGCGCCGGCAGCGCGGTACTCGTCGTCGGTGAAGGACGAGCCCTCGCCCGCCCCGGCCTGCACGAGGACCTCGTGGCCGTGCAGGGACAGCTCGCCGACGCCCGCCGGGGTCGCCGCGATGCGGTACTCGTTGTTCTTGACTTCGGTGGGGACGCCGATCAGCATCACGGACTCCTTCGTGGGCGGTGCAGGTGAGCCCACGATGCGACGCCGTTCGACCCGGCAACGCCTCATCCGAACATCTGCTCACCCGGAGGCCGTTCGGTGCGACGGGGTTCGGCGAGCGGGTGCCCGGAGCCGGCTAGCGCGTCCGGAGCGACTCGCTCGGCAGCTCGCCGAACCGTGCGCGGTACGTCGCCGAGAACCGGCCGAGGTGCCCGAAGCCCCACGCACGCGCGACGTCCGCGACGCTCGTGCCGTCCCGGTCACCGCGGAGCAGGTCGCCCCGGGCACCGTCGAGTCGGACACCGCGCAGCAGGTCGCCCGGGGTCTGGTCGAGGTGTCGGCGCAGCGACTGCTGGAGCCCACGCGGACTCAGGCCGGCCGCCGCGGCGATCTCGGGCGTGCCGATCGGGTCGCGCGCGTGGGCGTGCACGTAGTCGAGCGCCCGACGGAGGCGGTCGTGCTCCGGACCGTTCCCGGACACCGCCGAACGCCAGCGGTCCCGGTGCGGGAACGCCTCGACCGCGGCGGTCACGAAGGACTCGGCGATCGCGCGCTGGGCGGCCGGGGTCAGGTCGTGCGTCCGGTCGAGCCAGGTGGCCGAGTGCGCCCGGACGACCGACTGCCACGCGCGGATGCCCTCGCTGGTGGGCCGTCGCATCGGGTCGAACGCGAAGTCCTCGTCCCCGACGACGCTCCGGACGAAGTCGCGGTCGAGCTGCACGAGGTTGAGGCCGATGTCGCGGTGGTGCAGCTCGTAGGTGTCGGCGAACGGCAGGACCACCGGCACGCCGGGCTCGAGCTCGAACGCCTGCCCGCGGTACGTGATCGTGCTCGAGCCGCTGCGCATCCACGCGATGACGAACTCGTCGTCGACGCGGCTCTCGGTGCGCAGGTCGACCAGGAACCGCGACGACCGGAGCGACATGCGGTCGTCGCCGACGCCCGCGAAGTCCCACTGGGGCTGCGGACGGGTGCGGCGGACGCGCGGTGCGGTGAAGTCGTAGTCGCCGGTGAAGAAGGCGAGCGCCTCGTCGACGTCGGTGCCGACGAGTCGGCGGAAGTAGCGGGGTGAGCCGTCGGTGGACGGGTCCGTGCCCGCGGTCGCGGACACCGCGGCACCGGCCGACGCCGGGCCCGGGGCGGGTGACGCAGGGCGCGCAGCAGCCGTCGCCGGCTGACGGGTCTCGCGGGAAGGCACCATGCACCGGAGCCTAGGAGGAGCCACCGACAAAGTCGGTCAGACCCTGACGCAGGTGGGGTGCCCGGACCCGCCGGGTCACGCCGGTCACGGCTGCAGGATCGCCTGCCCGACGCTCTCGTCCAGGATCAGGTCGGTCACCAGTCCGGCCGCCAGCGCCCCCTTCAACGAGGCCGCCTTCGACCGGCCAGCGACGACGCAGACCCGGCGCGGGGCGCGCTTGATCGTGTCGAGGTCGGGAGCGCCCGCGCGGGCGTTCACCCCGATGTCCTTCCACGAGCCGTCGGCCCGGTAGAACACCGTCGAGACGTCCCCGACCACGCCGGCCTCGGCGAGCTCGTCGCGGTCCTCGGGGTCGAGGTACCCGCCCGAGTACACGTGCGACGGCACCGGCGCCTGCGGGGCACCGACGCCGAACACGACGAGGTCCATCCGCTCGTGCAGGTCGAGGACCCGTCGGATCGAGCGTTCGCGGAACAGCGCCTCCTTGGTGGCCGGGTCGTCGAAGAACGCCGGGACGGGGAACTGCTGCACGAACGCGCCGTACGCCTCGCCGAACCGCCGCAGGATCTCGGAGGCGTAGACGATGCCGGTCGTGCGGGTGTTCGCGGCGCCGTTGATCTGCACGACGGTCGACCCGTGCGTGGTCTTCGGCACGAGGTACCGGCTCACCGCGCTCACGGTCGACCCCCACGAGATGCCGACGACCATGTTCGACTCGACGTACTGCGTGAGGATCCGCGCGGCGGACAGGGCCACCCGCTCCAGCCGGTCGACGTCGCTCGTGTGGTCGGGCACCGGGACGACGTGCGCGTGCACCCCGTACCGCGCCCGGATGTTCCGGCTCAGCGCCGCGGCCTGGTCGAGGGGCGACCGGATCTGGATGTCGACGAGCCCGGTGTCCCTGGCGTACTTCAGCAGACGCGACACCGACGATCGCGAGGTCGCGAGCTCGTCGGCGATGGCGTCCATCGTCAGGTCCTGCAGGTAGTAGAGGTGTGCGGCGCGCAGCGCCTGCTGGGTCCGCATCGGCTGCGCAGCGTCGCTCATGGGAACCGAGCATGCACGGACGTGCACGGCCTCTGCAACCCCTGTCGCGCCTCCAGACCGCTCTCCCGGCCACCTGCCGGGCCGGACGACACCTGTCCTGCACGTTCGTGCACGCGTGTTGCCCGCCCTCCCGAGCAGGCGCACCATCGAAGTCGACCCACGGAACCGACCCAAGGAAGCGACGCACCAATGTCGAAGAAGACGCAGCCCCGGAACACCGTGACGGCGCTCACCGAGCGACCGACCGCACAGGTCCTCGTCGTCGGTGGCGGCATCAACGGCATCGCCACCTTCCGCGACCTCGCCCTGCAGGGCGTCGACGTCGTGCTCGTCGAGCGCGGCGACTACGCCGGCGGCGCCTCGGCCGCGTCGAGCCACATGATCCACGGCGGCATCCGCTACCTCGAGAACGGCGAGTTCCGCCTGGTGCGCGAGAGCGTGCAGGAGCGCAACGGCCTCATCCGCATCGCCCCGCACTACGTCAAGCCGCTCCAGACGACGATGCCGATCTTCTCGACGTTCTCCGGCATCATGAACGCCCCGCTGCGCATGCTCACGCACAAGCAGCGCTCCACCAAGGAGCGCGGCGCGATGCTCATCAAGATCGGCATGACGATCTACGACTCCTTCTCGCGCGACGGCGGCTCGGTCCCGAAGCACGTCTTCCGCACCAAGAAGGCTGCGCTCGAGGACATGCCGGCGCTCAACAAGGACCTGAAGTACACGGGCACCTACTACGACGCGTCCGTCCACGAGCCGGAGCGCCTGGCGCTCGACGTGCTCAAGGACGGCCTGGCCGCCGGCACCGGGACCGGCTCGGCGAGCACCGCGCGAGCGACGAACTACGTCGAGGCCGCTGGCACCCGCGACGGCGGCGTCCTGCTGCGCGACCGCGAGACCGGCGAGGAGTTCGCGTTCCACGCCGACGTCGTCATCAACGCCTCCGGGCCGTGGACCGACCTCACGAACCAGGCGTTCGGCGGCGAGACGAAGTTCATGGGCGGCACCAAGGGCTCCCACATCGTCGTGCACAACGACGAGCTCCTCGAGGCCACCAAGGGCCGCGAGCTGTTCTTCGAGAACGACGACGGACGCATCGTGCTCATCTACCCGCTCAAGGGCCGGGTGCTCATCGGCACGACCGACATCGACGCCGACCCGTCGAAGCCGGTCACCACGACCGAGGAGGAGATCGACTACTTCTTCGGCCTGGTCAAGCACGTGTTCCCACAGATCGAGGTCACGCGCGACCACATCGTCTACAGCTACTCGGGCATCCGGCCGCTCCCCCGCCACGAGGACACCGCCCCCGGCTTCGTGTCCCGCGACTACCGGATCGTCGACACCCCGATCGCCGGCCTGCCGGACAGCACCGTGCTGTCGCTCGTCGGCGGCAAGTGGACCACGTTCCGCGCCCTCGCCGCGCACCTGTCGACCGAGGCCACCACGAAGCTCGGCGTCGCCCGCACGGTCGACACCACCGGCATGCCGATCGGTGGCGGGAAGGACTTCCCGACCACGGACGCGCAGCGCGACCTGTGGATCACCTCGCACCGCGACGGGCTCGACCCGCAGCTCGCCGAGGGGCTGCTCGAGCGCTACGGCACCCGTGCCGCCGAGGTCGTGGACGTCCTGGTCGACGGCCCGGTCGAGCCGCTCGAGTCCGAGCCGTCGCTCACCCGCGCCGAGGTGGCGTACTTCGCCGAGCACGAGCAGGCCGTCCATCTGGTGGACGTCGTGCTGCGTCGCACGAACCTCGCGTTCGTCGGCGGGGTCACGATCGACCTGCTCGACGAGCTGGCGGACGTGCTCGCCGGGTCGCTCGGTTGGACGACCGAGGAGCGCGCGGACGAGGTCCAGCGCACGCTCGACGTGCTGCGCGAGTCGCACGGCGTGATCGTGCCGCTGCACACGACGGCGCAGCCCGCGTAGTCGGGTCGCGTCCACACGACGGACGGGAGGCGCGGTGCCGGCTGGCACCGCGCCTCCCGTCCGTCGTCCGGTCGCGTCCGGCGGGCGGGCGCGGTCGCGCCGTCCAGGCGGGCGCGCCGTCCACGCGGTCGCGCAGCCCGCGCGGTCGCGCAGCCCGCGCGGTCGCGCAGCCCGCGCGGTCGTGCGATCGCTAGAAGCGCTCGCCCGTCGGGTCCTGCGCGGTCCGGTCGACGAGGTCCTCGCCGCCGACCGGCTCGCCCTCCCAGTCCACCAGGCGCCACCCGTCGGCGGTCGACCCGTCGAGCTCCACGATCCCGGTGTTCTCGAGGTGCCGCTTCGTGCCGAAGTCGTCGGGGGTGTTCTGCGCGACCGCGCACGCCCAGGTCCGGATGGCCGCGCCGTGGCTGACCACCGCCGCGACGGCCGCCCCGGACGCCTCGACCCGGGCGATCGCGTCGTCGTAGCGGGCGAAGAACTCCTCGCCGCTCTCCGCACCGGGCATGCGGCTCGCGCGGTCGCCGGCCGACCAGCCGTGCACGGTCGAGATGTACATCTGGACCGACACCCGGTCCGACTTGCCCTGCGTGTCGCCGGCCTCGATCTCGCGGAGGCCGTCGAGCACGACCGGCTCGATCCCGAGCGCGGCGGCGAGCGGCGCGGCCGTGTGCTGCGTCCGCACCATCGACGAGACGAACAGGCGCTCGATGCCCCGGTCGGCCAGCGCCACCGGCAGCGCGTCGGCCTGCCGCTGCCCGAGCTCGGTCAGGCCGGGGCCGGGGACCTCGGCGTCGAGGATGCCGTGCACGTTCGCGGGGGTCTGGCCGTGGCGGATGAGCAGGAGTCGCATGCGGCCACCCTACGGACCGCCGGTGACGTCAGCCCTGCCGCGCCTTCCACCGGGGATCACGCTTGTTGATGACGTACACGCGTCCGCGGCGACGGACGACCTGCGAGCCGGGGACCTGCTTGAGTGCCTTGAGCGAGTTGCGGACCTTCACGTGTTCCTCCTGGTCGGCGCCCTCTTGTTGAGAACGGTTGTCATGTAGGGTACCCGACATGCGTCCCGCCGCCATCACCCTCGTCTCCGCGCTGCACGACGTCGACGCCGACCAGGTCGCGTCCCGGATCGCCCTCGGACACCGCATGCACGTGTCGGGCACCGCGTTCGCCGCGGCGCGCGCGATCGCCGCCCGCGCCGACCAGCTCGACCGGGTGTGCGGGCCCGACGCCGACCACGGGCTCGTCGTCAGCACGAGCCCAGGAACCGACGTCCGCGCGGTCGGCATGCTCCTGGCGAACGCCGCCCGCTCCGAGACCGGTGACGACCGCGTGCTGCGGCACGTCGTCGCGGTCCTGCGGGCCGACGAGGTCGCGCACCTGCTGTGGTCCGACGTCGACGACGCCTTCGTCGCCGCCGACCGGGTCACCACGGTGGTCGAGTACGCCACGGTCATCGTGCTGGACCGCATGGACCCGCTCTCGGGTCGGCGCCGACGGGCACTCGTCGCACTCCTGCACCGCCTCGCACCGCACGCGGCGATCGTCGCCCGGCAGACCGTCCGGTCGGCCGCCGACCTCCCCGCGTCGAACGGCGGAGCGGCGCGGCTGCTGGCCTCCGGCGCCGGGTGGATGCGCGCGCTGTCGACCGACGCCGGGCGGACCGACAGCGGGCGTGCGCCGTGCGACGACCTGGTGACGCTGCGCTACCGGGAACCGCTGCCCTTCCACCCCGGACGACTCGCGACGGTCATCGCCGAGGACCTCGCCGCCGGGGTGAACGGACGGGTGCTGCGGTCGCGGGGGTTCTTCCGTCTGGCGTCCCGACCGGACCACGTCGGGTCGTGGTCGAGCTTCGGGGCGATGCTCGCCCTCGACCCGACCGCGAACCCGTCGTGGGACGCGGACGCCCCGATCGGGCAGGCGATCTGGTTCGTCGGCGAACGGCTCGACGTGCACGGCATCGAGCGCGCGCTCGACACCGCGCTGCTGACCCCGGCCGAACTGCTCGCCGGCCCCGCGCTGTGGCGCTCGTGGGCGGACCCGTTCCCGGCCTGGCCGGCCGTGGACGCGCAGCAGCCGGAGTGACCGGTCCGGGTGCTGCGCGTGTCGACCAGGGCGTGTGGCCGGTCCCGACCGGGTCCGCGTGTCGAGCAGGGCGTGTGGCCGGTCCCGACCGGGACCGTGTGTCGAGCCGACCGGCCGGTCCGGGCGGGCCCGCGCGTCAGGCGAGCGTGTCGAGCAGGGCGCGCGCGGTGACCGCGTCGGTGACGAGTTCGTTGACGAGACCGGCACGCACCGCCCCGATGATGCTCGGCACCTTGGCCGTGCCGACCGCGACCCCGACGGCGTGCGGCACACCGGCCAGGACCTCCCGCGAGGTACGGACCATGCGCTCGCTCCCCGGGAACTCGATCGCCGAGCCGTCGGCGGCGTAGAAGTTCAGGCAGACGTCGCCGGCGGCCTGGTCGAACACGGCGTCCTCGACCGGGATGCCCCGGGCGAGGGCGTCCCGCGTCGGGGTCGGCGCGCCGATGCCGAGGATCGCGCCCTTCGCCCGGCTCCAGAGGCCCACGACGTGCTGGAACGCCGGGTCCTCGTCGAGGGAGGCCCGCATCGCCTCGCTCGGGAGCGCCTGCGCGAACAGGAAGGCCGGGATCGCGCCCGAGTGCTCGGCAGCGGTGCGGGTGATCTCGTTCGTCTGGAACCAGGGCATCGGGTCGGCCTGGCCGCCCACGGTCGGGACGAGCTGCACACCAGCGAGGGGCGGCATCCCGGCGTGCGCGACGTCGTACACGGTCCGCCCCGAGCTCATCAGGACCGCGTCGCCCGGGACGAGCCCCATGCCGTCGACCGCGGCGGCGATGGGCGCCGCGAGGTCGGCGCCGAGCGTCGCCCCGTGCGTCACGGCCGCGAGGTGCACGGCCCGCAGCCCGAGCACGACCGTCAGGCGTTCGGCGAGCGCGACGGTCTCGTCCTGGAACGGGTCGACGACCTCGATGCGGACGAGTCCGGCGCGGCGGGCCTCGGCGACGAGCCGGCTGACCGTGGGGCGGGAGACCCCGAGGCGCGAGGCGATCTCGACCTGGGTGGCGTCCTCGAGGTAGTACATCCGCGCGGCCTGGTACACGGTGTCGAGCGGGAAGCGGGGCCGGGTGCCCTCCGCTCCGGTCGTGCTCTCGGAGGACATGCTGCGGGACCCTTCGATCGATCGGACACCGCGATGCTAGTCCGGCCGTCGCTCAGCGGATCGTGAACCCGCCGTCGACGCGGAGGTCCGCGCCGTTCACCATGCCCGCCGCCTCGCTCGCCAGGAACAGCACGGCCGCGGCGACCTCGTCCGGGGTGGCGAAGCGGCCGGTCGGGATCTCGTCCTGGTGCCGCAGGCCGGCCTCGTTCGCCCAGGCCGCGCGGCCCAGGTCGGTGAGCACGACGGTCGGGGACACCGTGTTCACCGTGACGCCGCGCCCGCCCCACTCGAGCGCGAGCACCTTCGTCAGCCCGAGCACGCCGGCCTTCGACGCGCAGTAGGCCGCGTGCCGGTCGAGGCCGACGTGCGCCGCCTGCGACGCGATGTTCACGATGCGGCCGTACCCGGCGGCGAGCATGTGCCGGCCGACGGCCTGCGCGACCCGGAACGTCCCGGTCAGGTTGACGTCGAGCGTCCGGCTCCACGCGGCGGCCGAGAGGTCCTCGGCGGCGTCGAGCGCGACGATGCCGGCGCAGTTCACGAGCACGTCGACCCGGCCCGTGGCGGCGACGACCGTGTCGACCGCGGCGGCGACCGAGGCGTCGTCGGTGACGTCGCACCCGACCCCGAGGTGCGCGCTCTCCCCGGCACCGGGCAGCGCGTCGGCGGCCCGGCGGGCACCGTCCTCGTGCACGTCGACGATCGCGACCCGGGCTCCCCGCGCGGCGGCGGCCCGGGCGATCGCGAGACCGATCCCGGAGGCCCCACCGGTCACGACAGCGGTGCGTCCGGAGAGGTCGTTCGTCAGGTCGACGGAGTCGGGCCCGGGGCGGAGTGCGGCGTCGAGGTCGGTGGTCATGCTGGTCGCTCCCTTGCGTCGGTGGTGGGCAGAACCGTAGCAGAAATTGTGTGCTGGACAACGGTTCCGTCGGGTGTACAGTCGTCGCCGAACCATCGGAACGGGCCCAGCCCGGCTGACCAACGGAGGAACAGCGCATGTCGACGACGACGACCGGTACCCCAGCGACACCGACCACGACGACCGCCCCCGCGGACACCGTCACCGCCACGATCCCGACGACGATGCGCGCCGTGGTGGTGCACGGACCCGGCGACTACCGGCTCGAGGAGCGCCCGGTGCCGACGCCCGGTCCGGGCGAACTGCTCCTGCGCACCGACGCCGTGGGCATCTGCGCGAGCGACCTGAAGTGCTGGCACGGCGCCGCGAAGTTCTGGGGCGACGAGCACCGCGCCGCGTGGGCCGAGACCGACCGCGTCCCCGGGCACGAGTTCGTCGGGACCGTCGTCGCCGCCGACGACGCGGCGCTCGCGAAGCGCGGTCTGGCGATCGGCGACCGGATCGCGTGCGAGCAGATCGTGCCGTGCTGGGAGTGCCGGTACTGCCTCGAGGGCTCCTACTGGATGTGCGCCGTGCACGACATGTTCGGCTTCAAGGGCTTCGACGGCGCGATGGCCGAGTACGTGCTCGTCCCGACGCGGGCCCTGACCCACCCCGTCTCGCGTGCGCTGCCCGGCCAGGTCGCCGCCTTCGCCGAGCCGCTCTCCTGCGCCTTCCACGCCGTCGAGCGCGGCGAGATCCGGTTCGGCGACACCGTGGTGATCGCCGGCGCGGGCCCGATCGGTCTCTCCGCCATCGCGGGCGCCCGCCAGAAGAACCCGCTGCGGGTGGTCGCCCTCGACGTCGTCGACGCGAAGCTCGACCTGGCCCGCAAGGTCGGTGCCGACGTCACGATCAACATCGCCCGGGAGGACGCGGTGGCCCGCGTGAAGGAGCTCACCGACGGCTACGGCGCCGACGTGTACATCGAGGCCACCGGGCACCCGTCCGCGGTCCCCCAGGGCCTGGACCTCCTGCGGAAACTCGGCACGTTCGTCGAGTACTCGGTCTTCAAGGACGCCGTCTCGGTCGACTGGTCGATCATCTCCGACGACAAGGAGCTCGACGTGCGCGGTGCCCACCTCGGACCGCACACCTGGCCCGCGGCGATCAAGCTGCTCGAGTCCGGGACGCTGCCGATGGACGAGATCTGCACGCACCAGTTCCCGCTCGAGGACTTCCAGCAGGCGCTCGACCTGGTCGGCGACTCGGCCGGCGCGAGCGTCAAGGTCTCGATCGTCCCGTCCCTCAGCGCGCCCACGACCGCGGCGGCGTCCGGGTCGGCGGCGTCGTCGACCGCGTCGTCCACCGCCGAGTCCGTCCCCGCGGCCGCCGCCGCGCGGGCCTGAGCGCACGAGGAGTCCGAGGCATGTCGACGACGACCGCCCGCGCGACCACCGCGCCCACCGCCGCCCCGGCCCGCGCCGAGGGCCGACTCGACCGGATGGGGATCCCCCGTCCGCTCGCCCTCGGGTTCGTCGCCGTGCTGGTCTTCATGACCGGCAACGGCGTCGAGTCCAACTTCATCACGCCGCACATGGTCGCCGTCCTCGGCAGCCCCGAGGCCACGGTCGCGACCATCGTCACGTTCTACAGCCTCGCCGCACTGATCGGCAGCTACGTCTCGGGCGCCCTGTCCGACCTCGTCGGGCCGCGACGCGTGATGATCCTCGGGTTCGCCGTCTGGGTCGTGTTCGAGGTGCTCTTCCTCGTCGCGCTCGGTCTCGGCAGCGTCCCGTTCGCCGCCGTGGCGTACGCGATCCGTGGCTTCGGCTACCCGCTGTTCGCGTTCGCCTTCCTCGTGTGGGTGAACATCACGACGCCGGTCGAGCGCAACGGCTCGGCGGTCGGCTGGTTCTACGTCGCGTTCACGGGCGGCCTGCCGACGCTCGGGTCGCTCTTCGCGATCGGCGCCATCCCGGTGCTCGGCGGCGGGACGACCGGTGAGACCGGTGCCATGGTGGCGTCGATCGCGCTCGTCGTCGTGGGCTTCCTGATCATGCTGTTCGGGGTCCGCCTGCCGAACGGGTTCTCCCGGATCGCCCCGGCGGGCGAGAGCGCGTGGCGCGTGCTGACGAGCGGCATCCGGCTCACCGCGACGCGGCCGAAGGTGCTCATGGGCTTCCTGGTCCGGCTGATCAACACGGCGCCGGAGTTCGGCATGTTCGTCGTCCTGCCCGCCGTCATCGCGGACCAGCGCGGGTGGGGCCAGGGCCGCTGGCTGCTCATGACCGTCTGCGTCTACGCCACGAACATCCTCGTCAACGCCCTGTTCGGCTGGGTCGGGGACCGGATCGGCTGGCAGCGCACCGTCAAGTGGTTCGGCATCGTCGGCTCCGCCACGGGCCTCGTCGCCTGGTGGTACGTCCCGCAGCTCGTGCCCGCCGGCTCGGACTGGGGCTACGTGCTCTCGGTCGTCGCGGGCTGCGTGTTCGGCTGCCTGCTCGCCGGGTTCGTGCCGATGGGCGCGATCATGCCGGCGCTCGCCCCCGAGCACAAGGGTGCGGCGATGGCGATGTACACGACCGCGGCGGGCGGTGCCGCGTTCCTCGGGACGGGCGTCGTCGCGGCGGTGTTCGCCCTCGGCGGCGGTGGCGAGGCCGTGACGTGGACCTTCGTCGGGCTCTACGCCTGCGCGTTCGTGATGATCCACTTCCTCGACGTCCCGCAGCGCCGGGCGACACCGCACCGGCAGCACTGACCCCGCGGCACCGCCGACAGCGCCGGCCGGTGCCGCGGGCGACGCCGAACGGTACCGCCGGCACCGCCCCGCAGCACCGACGCCCCCGACCCCGGGCGACGGCGGCCGTCCCGCCGTCGCCCGGCACCACCCGACCCACCACGGGTCGGCCGACACACACGAAGGAACGAACGAGATGACCACGATCCACGACGACCCGGAGGAGTTCGCCGAGGACCAGCTGGCCGGCTGGCTGGCACTCCACGGTGACCGCGTCCGCGGCGTGCACGGGGGCGCCGTCGCCCTGCCGACCGAGGGTGCCCCGCCGCAGGTGGCGGTCGTGGTCGGCGGTGGCTCCGGCCACTACCCCGCCTTCTGCGGGCTCGTCGGCCCCGGGTTCGCCACCGGCGCGGTCGTCGGCAACGTCTTCACCTCGCCGTCCGCGGCGCAGGTCTACTCGGTCGCCAAGGCCGCCGACCAGGGCCGCGGCGTGGTCCTGTCGTTCGGCAACTACGCCGGCGACACGATGAACTTCGGGCTCGCCGCCGAGCGGCTGCGCGCCGAGGGCGTGGACACCCGCATCGTCGTCGTGACGGACGACGTCGCGAGCTCCGACGAGGTCGCGCAGCGTCGCGGCATCGCCGGCGACTTCTCGGTCTTCAAGGCGATGGGCGCGGCGGCCGCGGACGGCGCCGACCTGGACACCGTCGAGCGACTGGGGAACGCGGCGAACGCGGCCACCCGCACGATCGGCGTCGCCTTCTCGGGCTGCACCATGCCCGGGGCGACCGGCCCGCTCTTCAGCGTCCCGGACGGCCACCTCGGCCTCGGCCTCGGCATCCACGGCGAGCCCGGCATCCGCGACGTGCCCGTCCTGCCCGCGACCGACCTCGCACAGCTGCTCGTCGAGCGGGTCCTCGCCGCCCGCCCCGACGGCGCCGGCACGCGGGTCGCGCCCGTCCTGAACGGCCTGGGCGACACGAAGTACGAGGAACTGTTCCTGCTCTGGGGCCGGGTGCTGCCGCTGCTCACCGCGGCCGGACTCGAGGTCGTCGAGCCCGAGGTCGGCGAACTCGTGACGAGCCTCGACATGGGCGGCTGCTCCCTGACCCTGCAGTGGCTCGACGACGACCTCGAACGGCTCTGGCGTGCCGACGCGTACACCCCGGCCTACCGCAAGCTGCGGGCGCCGGTCGCCGCGCTCGTGCCGGCCACCGCGGTGCAGGAGGCCGAGGCGGAGGCGACGGTCGTGCCGGAGGCGACCGACGCCTCCCGTCGGGCCGCCGACGCGGCGCGCGCCGCCGTCGCGGCGATGGACGAGCTGCTGCGTGAGCAGGAGGAGACCCTCGGGCGGATCGACGCGGTCGCCGGGGACGGCGACCACGGACGCGGCATGGTGAAGGGGATCGGTGCGGCCCGCAGGGCGGTCGAGCAGACCGGCCGGGAGGCGGGGGTCGCCTTCGTCCTCGGACGTGCCGGTGACGCGTGGGCCGCGTCGGCGGGCGGCACGTCCGGTGTCCTGTGGGGTGCGGCGCTCGAGGCCTTCGGGCGGGCGCTCGGCGACGACCGCGAGACGGTCGCGCCCGCCGACGTCGTCGACGCCGCCCAGGCCTTCGCCGACTCGATCGTGCAGCTCGGCCGCGCGTCGCGCGGCGACAAGACGCTGCTCGACGCGCTGCTGCCGTTCGTCGACGAACTGCGCGCAGCGGTCGAGCAGGGCGCGGCGCTGCCCGAGGCGTGGCAGGTCGCCGCCCGGACCGCGGTGGAGCAGGCGGCGGCGACCGCCGACCTCACGCCGCGGGTCGGACGGGCGCGACCGCTCGCCGAGAAGAGCAAGGGGACGCCCGACGCGGGCGCCACCTCGATGGGGATGGTCCTCACCCGCGTCGGCGAGGTCCTCGCCGCACGCGCACCGAAGGAAGGAGTGGTCGCGTGACGTACCGGTTGGTGGTGGGCTCGGACGACGCCGGGTTCGACTACAAGGAGGTCATCAGGCGGGACCTCGAGGCCGACCCGCGGGTGGCGTCGGTGGTGGACGTCGGGGTCGACGCCGAGGGGCACACGGCGTACCCGCACGTCGCCGTGGACGCGGCACGGATGGTCGCCACGGGCGAGGCCGACCGGGCGGTCCTGGTGTGCGGCACCGGGCTCGGGGTGGCGATCAGCGCGAACAAGGTCCCGGGCATCCGTGCGGTGACCGCGCACGACAGCTTCAGCGTGGAGCGGTCGGTGCTCAGCAACGACGCCCAGGTGCTGTGCCTCGGGCAGCGGGTCGTCGGGCTCGAGGTCGCGCGACGCATGGTGCGGGAGTGGCTCGGCTACGTCTTCGACCCGGGCAGCGCGAGTGCCGACAAGGTCGCCGCGATCTGCGGGTACGACGGCTCCGCCCCGGTCGGCGCGGACGCCCTCGAGACCGGCGGCGGCCCCCGGGACTGAGGCAGCCCGTCGCGTCCCGGGTACCGGGCCGTGGGTCCCAGCCGGCTGTCGGTTGCCGGACGTACGGTACCCGGGACGCAACGCTCCACCGAGGGGAACACCGATGCAGAAGTCAGCCTGGCTGCCCGCCGTCCTCGCGCCGCTCGTCGTCGCGGGGGCCGTCGCCGCCCCCGTGATCGCGAACGCCGCCGCCGACCCCGTCGCGGGGAAGGACCCGAGCGCCGCGGACGTGATCGCGAGCGTGGCGCAGTCCCGCGACGCGCAGTACTCGGGCCGGCTCTCGCAGACGAGCGACCTCGGGCTGCCCGAGCTCCCCTCGGGTGCCGGCGGGTCCTCCGTGCAGGGCGACGCGTCCGACGTGCTCGGGCTCCTCACCGCACCGCACACCGCACGTGTCTACGTCGACGGACCCGACAAGCAGCGCGTGCAGCTCACCCAGCAGCTCGCCGAGCAGGACGTCGTCCGCAACGGCGACGACGTCTGGACGTGGGACTCGAAGCAGCGCACGGCCGTGCACGTCACGCTCCCCGCCCACGGGGACGCGCCCGCCGCCGGCACCACGACCCCGGCCGACGTCGCCCGGCGCGCGATCGACGCGATCACGCCGAGCACGACCGTGTCGAAGCCCACGGCCGTCCGGGTGGCGGGCCACGACGCGTGGCAGGTCACGCTGACGCCGAAGTCGGACGACACCATGGTGGGCTCCGTCCGGCTCGCGGTCGACCAGCAGACCGGCCTGCCGCTCCGCGCGACGGTCCTCGCCGCGGGCAGTGCCGACCCGGCGTTCCAGGTCGGGTTCACGAGCCTCGACTACGGCGCGCCGGCCGCCCGCCTGTTCGACTTCACCCCGCCGAGCGGCGCGGAGGTGACGACGAAGGACCTGTCCGACGCCGACCACGGTGGCCACGCGTCGCACGGCGACGGCACGGCAGCCGACCGCGGCACGCCCACCGTGACGGGTTCGGGGTGGGACACCGTGGTCGAGCTGCCCGCGGGCTCCGTCGACCGCTCGGCGCTGCAGGGCGACGCCGACGCCTCCGGCCTGCTCGACCAGCTGACGAAGCCGGTCGACGGCGGGCGTGCGGTGCAGACGAAGCTCGTCTCCGTCTACCTGACCGACGACGGCCGCGTGTTCGCGGGTGCCGTGCCGGTGTCGACCCTGGTCGCCGCGGCGAAGTGACCGCGACCGCCGACCTCGCGATCCGGACGGAGGCGCTCGCCAAGGTCTTCCGCCGCCAGCGCGCCGTCGACGGGATCGACCTCGCCGTGCCGCGCGGGTCGGTCTTCGGGTTCCTCGGTCCGAACGGCTCCGGCAAGACCACCACGATCCGGATGCTCCTCGGACTCTCGTCGGCGACGAGCGGCCGCATCGACCTGCTCGGCCAGCCGATGCCCGCCGCGCGCCACACCGTGCTCCCCCGGGTCGGGGCGCTCGTCGAGGGGCCGGCCTCCTACCCGTACCTGAGCGGTCGGGCCAACCTGCACCGCTTCGACGCCGCCGATCCCACGTCCGACCCGCGGTCCCGGAAGACCCGGGTCGACGCCGCCCTCGACCGGGTCGGCCTGACGCACGCGGCCGACAAGAAGGCGCACGCGTACTCGCTCGGCATGAAGCAGCGCCTGGGGCTCGCGAACGCGCTGCTCGCACCCCGGGACCTGCTCGTGCTCGACGAACCGACGAACGGCCTCGACCCGCAGGGCACCCGCGAGGTCCGGAACCTCATCCGGTCCCTCGCCGACGACGGGACGACCGTGTTCGTGTCGAGCCACCTCCTCGCCGAGATCGAGCAGGTCTGCACCCACGCCGCGGTGATGCGCACCGGGCGCCTGGTCGCGCAGGGCGCGCTCGACGACCTCCGCGCGCAAGGTGGCCGGACGATCACGGTCCGGACGCCCGACGTGGGGCACGCGGGCACGGTCCTGATCGGCCTCGGCCTGACGCCCCGACGGGACGCCGGTGCCGACACGCTCGTCGCGGACCTGCCCGCCGAGACGGAACCCGAGGCCGTGACCGCGGCGCTCGTGCACGCCGACGTCCGGGTCCGCGGGATCACGGTCGGCGGCGGCACGCTCGAGGACCTGTTCGTCGCGCTCACCGGGGAGGGGTTCGATGTCGCAGCCTGAGACCACCGCACCGCAGCCCGACGCGGCCTCCGAGGCCACGGCCCACCGCGCGGACGCGACCGCCACCGCCACCGCGGCGCAGCCCGACGCCCGCACCGGCCGGCGGGGTCGCACGTTCGCCCTGCTCGGGTCCGAGCTCGCCCTGGTCTTCCGTCGGCGCCGCACCTGGGCGATGCTCGGGGCGCTCGCCCTCGTCCCGGTCCTCATCGCGATCGCGGTCCGCCTGACCACCGACGGCGACGACGGCGGCCCGGCATTCCTCGGGGACATCACGAACAACGGACTCTTCGTGGCGTTCACGGCGCTGACGGTGTCGATCCCGCTGTTCCTGCCCCTCACGGTCGGGGTCGTCTCGGGCGACACGGTCGCGGGCGAGGCGTCGCACGGCACGATCCGGTACCTGCTCGTCGCGCCGACCGGGCGACTGCGGTTCATCCTCGTCAAGTACGTCGGTGCGGTGGCGTTCTGCCTCGCCGCGACCCTGCTCGTGGTGCTCGTCGGAGCCCTCGTCGGGGCGCTGCTGTTCCCGATCGGCCCGGTGACCCTGCTGTCCGGGACCCAGGTCGACGGGTGGTCGTACGCCGGGCGGGCGGTGCTCCTCGCGCTCTACGTGACGCTGTCGATGCTCGGGCTCGCGGCGATCGGCCTGTTCGCGTCGACGCTGACGACGGTGCCGGTCGGGGCGATGGCGACCACCGTGGTGCTCGCCGGGGTCTCCCAGGTGCTCGACCAGCTGCCGCAACTCGACTGGCTGCACCCGTTCCTGTTCTCGCACCTGTGGCTCGGGTTCGGCGACCTGCTGCGCGACCCGATCGCGTTCGACTCGTTCGGGTCGAACGCGCTGCTCCAGCTCGGGTACGTCGCGGTCTTCGGCGCGCTCGCGTACGGCCGCTTCGCGACGAAGGACGTCCTGAGCTGACGCGAGACGCGGCGACCCGCACCGACCCGCGCCGAACTGACGCGCGCGACCCACGCCGACCCGACGCGCGCGACCCGCGCCGACCCGACGGGCGCGATCCGCGCCGAACCGACGCGCGCGACCCGCGCCGACGACGAACGGGCCCGACGTCCACCAGGACGTCGGGCCCGTGTCACGAGCGGCAGGGCTCAGGAAGCGGGGCTGGCCGTCCCGCCCGCCATCGTCTCCGTGTCGGCCCCGCGCTGGTCGGCGTACCGGTCGCGCAGGTCCCGGGCCTTCTCGGAGCGGTACCAGTCCAGGCGCGCGCCGGTCTCGACGGTCTGCATGCCGATCACGACCTTGCCGCGGGACCGCATCTCGGCGAGGTCCTCGTACGCGTCGACGATGTACTCGAACGGGTAGAAGCCCGAGATGAGGACCTGCACCCGCCGGTCCTGCACGGCCTTGGCGAGCATGGTGAGCAGTTCGCGCGCCTCTTCGTCCTCAGCAGGCGCGCGGAGGAACCGGATCTCGACGTCGCGCCGTTCCTCGGAGGACACGAAGCGGTCCTCGCCGACGCCGAGTCGTGCCGCGAGGCCCTTCGCCGCGTCGTCGCCGTGGTTGTCGATGAACGCCGTGATCGGGCGGCCACCGGCGATCTCGCGGATGCGGTCCTCCTCGCCGTCTCCGTAGGCCACCGGGAGGGTGCCGATCTGCCGCAGGTAGTCGTGGTTGCGGGGGCTGCCGAGCGCGATCACGGTCGCGCCGGCGTCGTGCGCGAGCTGGCACTGGATGTGCCCGACCCCGCCCGCTGCGGCGCTGATGACGACGGTGTCGTCCGGTCCGAGGCGCAGGGCGCGGACGATCGACGCCGCGGTGCAGCCGGCGAGGTACAGGCCACCCGCGACCTCCCAGCCGACGTGTTCGGGCTTCTTGATGACCGCGCCGCGGGGTGCGCGCACCCAGGTCGCGTGCGCGCCGCCGTCGGGCGCGTGGCCCATGACCTCGTCGCCGACCTTGAGGTCGCGGACCTCGGAGCCGCGTGCGCGGACGATGCCGGCGAAGTCGACGCCCTGGTGGGCGGGGAACGCGAGGTCGACGTGGTCGCGGAGCTTCCCTTCGCGGAGGAAGCGCTCCACGTGGTTGAGTCCGGCGGCGACCACCTCGACGACGACGTCGCCGGGGCCGGGTTCGGGACGTTCCTGCGGGACGAGCTCGACCACGTCGAACCCGCCGTACCGGTCGTACTGCACTGCACTACCGATGCGCATGAGGGACTCCTTCCGTCTGCATGCCACCGGTGTACTCGCGCAGACGGGACGGTGTCCGTGAGCGCGGGGTACTCCGCGGGTCCCCCGCGACGCGCGGGAGCCACAGCCGGACCGGCCGACGGTCCGGTCGCCGGGCAGGCGGACCGGCGGACCGATGCGCGTGGGCACGGGACAGGCGGACCGACGCGCACGGACGCGGGACGGGCGGACGGGAGGCGCGGTGCGGGCCCGCCCCGCGCCTCCCGTCCGCCCCGCACCGCGTCGGTGACGCGACCGGTCAGCGCTTGCCGGCCGCCTCCGCGACGCGCGCCGCGGTCGCCGCGTCCAACCGGAACGCGCGGCGGTCGCCCTCCGACCGGGGCACGCGGACGGGCGTCGACCAGACCGACCCGTCGGTGGCGACGTCGACGACGAGCGCACCGGAGGAGACCCAGGCGGACTCCTCGTCGTACGGGCCGACGACGTCCGAGTCGTTCGCGACGCCCGGCGCGACCAGCACGGGCACGCCCGCGAGGGACCCGGCGGAGTGGTGGTGCAGGTGCCCGCCGAGGACGAGCCGCACGTCGGATCCGTCGAGCACCTCGGCGAGGTCCTCGGGGTTCTGCAGGCGGAGCGCCTCGTGCAGCGCGGTCGGCGCGGGCACCGGCGGGTGGTGCAGGACCACGATGCTGCCGTGCTCGACCGGGTCGCCGGTCAGCGCCGCGCGCAGGTGCTCGAGGGCGGTGTCGCTCACCTCGCCGTAGCCCGCGCCCGGGACGCTCGTGTCGACGGTGACGATCCGGAAGCCCGCGACGAGGGACTGCCCCGAGACGGGGACGCTCGGCGGCGTGTACTGCATCGTGTGCGCGAGCGGACGCCCGCCCTCCCCCAGGACGTGCCCGTCGGCGAGGACCTGCCGGAAGCCCTCGCGCAGGTCGTGGTTGCCCGGGACGGCGACGAACGCGGCGCCGTGCCGCTCGGCCCAGGACCCGACCCGTTCGCGCACGGTGCGGTACGACTCCGGACTGCCGTCCTCGGAGACGTCGCCGGACACGACGACGAGCCCGACGCCGGGGACCGGGTCGACGTGGGCGAGGACCGCGTCGAGGGCCGCGGTGGTGTCGACGGTCCCCTGGTGCAGGGCGCCGTCGCCGGTCAGGTGGGTGTCGGACAGGTGGAGGACACGGAGGGTCCCCGGTGCGGGCGGCTGCATGCGGACACGCTAGCGACGTCGGTGGTCCGGGGGCTGCACGGCGGGTGGACCGCGGGTGGCGCCGACGGACGCGGACGCGGGGGTGCGTGCGGCGGCCCCGCTGCGGGTGGCGCCGGCGGACGCGGACGCCGGGGCGCGCGGCGGCCCACCGCGCTACCGTTGCCGCGTGACCGACGCCCCGATCGACCTGCGCTCCGACACCGTCACCCGCCCGACCCCCGCGATGCGCCGGGCGATGGCCGAGGCCGAGGTCGGCGACGACGTGTTCGGCGAGGACCCGGAGACGAACGCCCTCGAACGCGAGGTCGCCGCGCTGCTCGGGTACGAGGCCGGGCTGTTCACCCCGACCGGCTCGATGGCGAACCAGCTCGGGCTCCGCCTGCACGTCGCCCCGGGCGAGGAGCTGCTGGCCGACGTCCGCGCACACGTCGTCCGTGCCGAGCTCGGTGCGGCCGCGGTGTTCTCGGGCATCACCACGCGCACCTGGCCCTCGGACCGCGGGCGCCTCGTCGCCGAGACCGTGCGCGAGCTGGCCGAACCGAACGCCGGCGCGTACTCGGTCTCCACCACGGCGATCGCGGTCGAGAACACCCACAACTTCGGCGGCGGCACGGTGCAGCCGCAGGACGAGATCCGCGCGGTGCAGGCCTTCGCCCGGGAGCACGGGATCGCCCTGCACCTCGACGGCGCCCGGCTCTGGAACGCCCACGTCGCGACCGGCACCCCGCTGCACGAGCTCGCCGCCGGGTTCGACACCGTGTCCGTCTGCCTGTCGAAGGGGCTCGGTGCCCCGGTCGGCTCGGTGCTGCTCGGCACGCGCGAGCACGTCGCCGCCGCACGGACCTGGCGGAAGCGCTTCGGCGGGGGCATGCGGCAGACGGGCTTCCTCGCCGCCGCCGGTCGGTACGCGCTCGGCCACCACGTCGACCGGCTCGCGGAGGACCACCGGAACGCCCGGGTCCTCGCCGCGGCGCTCGACGTCGACCCGGCGACGGTGGACACGAACATCGTGTTCGCCGAGGTCGCCGACCCGGCCGCCTTCGTCACGGCCGCGGCGGAGCGGGGCGTCCGGGTGATGCAGCTCGGGCCGCGCAGCGTCCGGCTCGTCACGCACCTGGACGTCAGCGCCGACGACGTCGAACGTGCGGCCGAGGTGCTCGCGGCCCTGCCCCGCTGACGGGACGAGCAGGGAGCCGACGCCGCGGCGGTCGAGCGGCTGCCCGCGTGGCCCGCAGGCCGGAATCCGTCGGTACCCCCCGAACGGGGCACACCTGGGGCACAATGCTCGTGGACCCGTCACCGACTCCCCCGGGACTCCGGTGCGGTCCACCTCCGTGCCCGAGCCCCGTCCCGAGGAGCCCGCCATCCCCGTCCCGTGCCCGCGCACCCTCACGTGCGCAA
>NZ_MCIG01000049.1 GCF_001705035.1 Curtobacterium sp. UCD-KPL2560
GACGACACCCGCCCGCCCGCACTGTCCTTCGTCGAGGACTTCGACACGCAGGCAGCGGTCGGCCGGGTCGCGTCGACGTACCCGCAGGCGTGGCAGCCCTACCCGGACGGCACGTCCGGCATCTACGAGCCGAGCAGGACCGTCTCGGTGCACGACGGCGTCCTCGACGTCCCGCTCGGTGGTGCCGGCACCGCGGGCACGTTCGGCTCCCTCGCGGGCGCCTGGGGCCACGTCGGCGGCACCTTCTCGGTGCGCGCGAAGGCGACGGGCGGCGACGGGAACGGCGCGGCCTTCATGCTGTGGCCGAGCTCGAACGTCTGGTCCGACGGCGAGATCGACTTCCCGGAGGGCAACTTCGAGGAGCGCCCGCAGGCGTTCCAGCACGCGATGACGCCCGGTCGCGAGGCCGAGCGCACCCAGGTCGACAGCGGCGTCTCGTGGCGCGACTGGCACACCTACACGGTGCAGTGGGAGCCGGGGCGGTCCGTCACGTACAGCGTCGACGGCCGCGTGCTCGAGACGATCACGCACGACGTCCCCACGACCGCGCACCGCTTCATGTTCCAGACCGGCAACTGGGGCGCGTCCGGCAACCTGCTCGTCGACTGGGTCGCCACGAGCGAGTGACGCGCGTCGTCCGCACCACCTGACGGACGGGAGGCGCGGTGCCGGCCGGCACCGCGCCTCCCGTCCGTCGCGACACGGCCCCGGCGGGCGCGGTCGCGGTCGCGGGCGCGGTCGCGGTCGCGGAACGACACCCCCGCTGTCGWWCGACAGCGAGGGTGTCGCCGGACAGCAGCGAGCCGTACGTCGCGGCGTGGCCGCGCTCAGACCGCGGCGGCGGTCCGTGCCGGCAGCGGGAACCCGAGCGGGTCGGCGCGCACGGTGTCGAGCGCCGACGCGAGCGCCCCGAGCACGACGACGTCGCCGCCGAGCCGGGAGGCCACGACCTCCGGCGTCGGGTCGTACGCCCACGCGGCCAGGTGCGCCCGCGCACGGTCGATCACGCCCGAGGCAGCCTCGGCGATCGCGCCGGCCACGACCACGCGGTCGATGTCGAGCAGGCTGGCGAGCAGGACGCACACGCGGGCCAGGCGGTCCCCGAGCCGGTCGACGACCTCGAGCGCGACCGGGTCGCCGAGCGCGGCGGCGGCGAACACCTCGGCGGCGCCCGGCCCGGTCTCGCCGTCGGCGGAGACCCCGGCGTGGAGCAGGGACCCGGGGCCGATCCGTCCGGCGTCGCGTGCTGCGCGGACGAGGTCGCGGGCGGTCCGGCCGATGCCGTTCGACGACCCCACGCCGTCCACCAGGTCGAGCACACGGAGCTCGCCGGCACCGCCGCGTGCGCCGCGCAGCAACGACCCGTCGACCACGAGCCCGGCGCCGAAGCGCTCCCCCGACAGCAGCGCCGCGAAGGAGGCGTCGCCGGAGGACGGCCGCTCGGCGAGCGCGGCGGCGTTCGCGTCGTTCTCGACGACGACGCGTCCGTGCCCGACCACGCCGCGGAACCCGGGGTTCATCGCGTCCCAGAAGCCGCCGTCGGCCGGTGAGGCACCCGTGGCGTCGACGGGCGCCGGGACGCCGACCACCGTGACGAGCACCCGCTCCGGGTCGACCCCGGCACCGGCGAGCGCCGTCGCGATCGTGTCGGCCGTGACGCCGAGGCGCACCGGGACGTCGAGGCCCGTGTCGCCGAGCGCTCCCTCGGCCCGCGCGAGGACGGTGCCGCGCAGGTCCGCGACGAGGGCGGCGACGCGGTGCTGCCCGGCGTCGACGCCGACGACGACACCGGCGTCGGGGTCGAGCGCGTACCGACGGGCCGGACGCCCCTTCTGGTACTCGCCGGCGGCCCGGGCGTCGTCGAGGTCGCGCAGCCACCCGAGCCGGACCAGCTCGGCGCACGCCCCGAGCACGGTCGAGCGGGTCAGGCCGGTGGCGTCGATCGCCTCGGTCGCGGTGAACGCCTCGGCGTCGAACGCGTACGCCAGGACCGTCTCGGCGCTGGTGGCGCGGACGGTCGCACGACGTGGTGGCATGCGCCGACCCTACCGTCGGAACAGTTGCTTGCGCGATTAGATTTTCTGGGTAGATTTACTCCCGTGAGCCGGCACCGACGCCGGACGCGACACCCGGGACGGCAGTGACGCCGATCCGGACGGACGGAGACGACGTGCAAGCAGACGCCACCACCAGGAGCGCCGCAGCGGTCAGCCGCCGCGGGTTCCTGCTCGGGGCCGGCGGCATCGGGGCGGGCCTCGCGCTCGCCGGGTGCGCCCCGCTCGGGTCCTCGAGCAGCCGCCCCGAGACGATCACCTTCTACGTGTCGAAGCCCGAGGTCATCGGCTACTTCGACGACGTCATCGCGACGTTCCACGACAGCCAGTCGAGGATCCGGGTCGTGCGCGACTCGACCTCGAACATGTCGGCGAACTTCGTCCGGAACCGACCGCCGGACCTCGGGTGCCTGAACCACAACTACGCGATGGTCTCGTTCGTCGAGCACGGCGCCCTGACGGACCTGTCCGACCTGCCCGAGAAGGACACGATCAACCCGGACCTGTGGCCGCTCATGCAGCAGACCGCCACGTACCCGGGCCGCACGAGCGTCCTGCCCTACTCGGTGACCGCCGCGTCGGTGATCTACAACAAGCGGATCTTCGCCGACCAGGGCCTCGAGGTACCGACCACCTGGAGTGCGTTCCGCGACGTGTGCGAACGGCTCGTCCGGGCCGGCATCACGCCGATGTACGGCACGTACAAGGACAACTGGACGATCGCGCAGGGCATGTTCGACTACTCGGTCGGCGGCATGCTCGACCTGCAGGAGACCTTCGCCGCGCTCGACCGCGAGGGCACCTCGGTCGGCCGGGGTTCGAGTGTGTCGTTCGAGAAGGACTTCGCCGCACCGGTGGACCGCATGGTCGACCTGCTGCAGTGGCACCAGGAGGGCGCCGCGAGCCGCGGGTACGGCGACGGCAACCTCGCGTTCGCGCAGGGGAAGGCCGCGATGTACCTGCAGGGGCCGTGGGCGCTCGGCGAGATCGCGAAGTCGAACAAGGACATCGACCTCGGCACGTTCCCGTTCCCCGCGACCGACGACCCCGCCGACAACAAGGTGCGGGTGAACGTCGACCTGGGGCTCTGGATCCCGGAGGCGTCGCGCAAGCAGGAGGCCGCGCGCGAGTTCCTGTCGTTCCTGATGAGCCCCGCGGTCAACGACCGGTACAACGCCGACAACAACGGGTTCGGCGTCCGCAAGGACTCCCCGCCCGCGGCGAACCCGGCCCTGCAGGGCATGCAGGCGTCCTACGACGCCGCACGGTTCTCGCTCGGCGCCTCGCAGCTCATCCCCGCCGAGATCCCGGTGGCGAACTACCTGCAGTCCATCGCCTTCGGCGGTGCCCCCGCTCCGCAACTCCGCACCCTCGACGGCGACTGGGCGCGTCTCGCGCTCCGCACGGCCGCGTAAGGAGACGACCTTGGCCACCACGACCACCGAAGCCGTCACGACGGCGGGCCGCCGCCGACGGGGCGGGACCGCACCGCGCCTCCAGTCCGGGCGGGCCGGCGCCGGCCGGAAGCAGCGGGTCGACCCGCCCTTCCTGCTCTTCCTCGTCCCCACCCTGGTGCTCTTCACGCTCGCCATCACGCTCCCAGCGGTGATGGGCATCGTGCTGAGCTTCACCGACTCGGTCGGGTTCGGCGAGTTCCGGTTCACCGGGTTGACGAACTACGTCGCGCTGTTCTCCGACCCGGCGATCCTGCAGGCGTACCTGTTCACGATCGGGTTCTCGCTCGTCACCGTGCTCGTCGTGAACGCGATCGCGTTCCTGCTCGCCATCGCCCTGACCTCGCGGGTGCGCGGGAAGATCGCGTTGCGGGCGGTGTTCGTGCTGCCGATGGTGATCTCGGGCATCGTCATCGCGTACGTGTTCTCGTTCCTGTTCGCGAACTCACTGCCGGCACTGGCGACCACGCTGGGCTTCGCACCGCTCGAGCAGAGCATCCTCGCGAACCCGGACCTCGCGTGGGTCGCGGTCGTCGTCGTGACCGCGTGGCAGGCGATCCCGTCGACGCTCCTCATCTACATCGCGGGCGTCCTGTCGATCCCCGGCGAGGTGTACGAGGCCGCCGCGCTCGACGGCGCGAGCGCGTGGCGGCAACTGGTGTCGATCACGGCACCCCTGACCGCGGGCTACATCCTCATCAACCTCGTCATCGGGTTCAAGAACTTCCTGAACTCGTACGACATCATCGTCGGCCTGACCGACGGTGGTCCCGGCACCTCGACCACGAGCGTCGCGATGTCGATCTTCAAGGGCTTCAGCGGCGGGGACTACGCCTACCAGATGGCGAACGCGACGGTCTTCTTCGTGATCGCCGTCGTCATCGCCGTGATCCAGCTGCGGGCCACCCGCGGGAAGGCAGCGCTCTGATGTCCCTCCAGGCACCCCTCCGACCGGGGACCACCGCGACCGGTTCGATCCGCTCCGTCGACGCCGACCGGAACGCCGGTGGCCGGGCCGCCGGTCGTCGCGGCGGACGGTCCAACTGGCCCGTCACGATCCTGCTCGTCGTCTGCACGCTGTCCGTGCTCGTGCCGCTGTACGTCACGGTGGCGATGGCGTTCAAGACGACCGGCCAGGCGGTCGACGGCAACGCGTTCTCGCTACCGGCACCGTTCAGCGTCGACGGCTTCGTGCAGGCGTGGGAGCTCACCGACTTCCCGCGGGCGTTCGGCGTCTCGGTCCTCGTCGCCGCGATCACCGTGGCGGGCACGATCCTGCTCGCGTCGTTCACGGCGTACGCGATCGCCCGGAACTGGGACCGCCGGCTCTTCCGCTGGTCGTTCTTCTACCTGCTCGCCGCGATGTTCCTGCCGTTCCCGGTGCTCGCGCTGTCCCAGGTGAAGCTGACCGGGCTCGCCGGCCTCGACAACCCCTTCGGCGTCGCGATCCTGCACGTCATGTTCCAGCTGTCCTTCAGCGTGCTGCTCTTCACCGCCTTCCTGCGCTCGATCCCGGCGGAGCTGGAGGAGAGTGCACGCATCGACGGGGCGAGCACCGGGCAGGTGTTCTGGCGGCTCGTGTTCCCGCTGCTCGCGCCGATGAGCGCCACGGTCGGCATCTTCGCGTTCCTGGCGTCGTGGAACGACTTCGTGATGCCGTCGCTGATCACCTCGGACCCGGCACTGCAGACCCTGCCGGTGCTCCAGCAGATGTTCCAGACGCAGTTCAGCAACAACTACAACGTCTCGTTCGCGTCGTACCTGATGGCGATGGCGCCGGCGATCATCGTCTACCTCGTGACGCAGCGCTGGGTGATGGCCGGCGTGACCCAGGGCGCCATCAAGTGACGAGCACCACCACGAACCCCGCACCGACGACCACGAACCACGGAAGGACCATCGTGACCGACACCCTCGCCCAGCCCGCTGCGGCCACCACCGACGAGACCTGGTGGCGCCAGGCGAGCGTCTACCAGGTCTACCCCCGCTCCTTCGCCGACGCGGACGGCGACGGCATCGGCGACCTGCGGGGCGTGACCAGCCGGGTGCCCTACCTGGCGTCGCTCGGGATCGAGGCCGTCTGGCTCAGCCCGTTCTACCCGTCCGCCCTCGCCGACGGCGGTTACGACGTCGACGACTACCGCGACGTCGACCCGCGGCTCGGCACGCTCGACGACTTCGACGAGATGGTCGGGGCGCTGCACGCCGCCGGCATCCGCGTCATCGTCGACGTCGTCCCGAACCACACGAGCGACCGGCACGCCTGGTTCCGCGAGGCCCTCGCGTCGCCGAAGGGCAGCCCGGCCCGGGACCGGTACGTCTTCCGCGACGGCACCGGCGCGTCCGGCGAGCAGCCACCCGCCGACTGGGTGTCGATCTTCGGCGGCCCGGCGTGGACCGCGGTCGGCGACGGCCAGTGGTACCTGCACAACTTCGCCTCGGAGCAGCCGGACCTGAACTGGGCGAACCGGGAGGTCCGCGACGACTTCCTGCACACCCTGCGCTTCTGGTCGGACCGCGGGGTCGACGGCTTCCGGATCGACGTCGCCCACGGCCTGACGAAGGACCTGCCCGACGGTCCGCTGCCGACCTGGGCCGAGGTGACCGCGGCGCCGAAGGACGGCTCGCACATCCTGTGGGACCGTGACGACGTGCACGAGGTCTACGCCGAGTGGCGCCAGGTCTTCGACGAGTACACCCCCGCTCGCACCGCGGTCGCCGAGGCCTGGGTCGCCGCCGACCGCCGTGCGCGGTACGCCAGCGCCGAGGGGCTCGGGCAGGCGTTCAACTTCGACCTGCTCGAGGCCGACTTCGACGCCGGGCAGTTCCGGAGCGTCATCGAGTTCAACCTCGGCCTCGCCGAGCAGTCCGGCTCGTCGACGACGTGGGTGTTCTCGAACCACGACGTCGTCCGGCACGCCACCCGCTACGCGCTCCCCGCCCGGGACGGCGACGAGCAGAAGCAGGGCGCCGCGTGGCTGCTGGCCGGCGGCTCGCAGGACGCACTCGACCGTGCGCTCGGGCTCCGGCGGGCCCAGGCTGCGACGCTGCTCGAACTCGCGCTCCCCGGCTCCGCCTACCTGTACCAGGGCGAGGAGCTCGGCCTGCACGAGGTGGGCGACATCCCCGACGCCGAGCGGCAGGACCCGGCGTTCTTCCGGAACCCGGGCGTCGACGTCGGGCGTGACGGCTGCCGCGTCCCGATCCCGTGGACCCGCTCGGGGCCGTCGTTCGGCTTCGGTTCGGGCGGCGCACACCTGCCGCAGCCGGCGTGGTTCGCCGACTCGTCGGTCGAGGCCGAGGACGCCGACCCGGACTCGACGCTGAACCTGTACCGGAAGGCCCTGGGCCTGCGCGGCCAACTCCAGACCGAGGAGCACCTCGAGTGGATCGAGACCGGCCGCGACGACGTGCTCGCGTTCCGCCGCCCGAACGGGTGGACGAGCGTGACGGTGTTCGGCGACGAGCCGTACGCACTCCCCGCCGGCGAGCTGCTGCTCGCCTCCGCGCCGGTGGCAGACGGCGCACTGTCGGGGGTGGGGACCGCCTGGTTGCGTTCCTGACGGGACCGGGAGGCGGACGGGAGGCGCGGTGCGGGCAGGCACCGCGCCTCCCGTCCGTCCAGTGGTCGCGTCGACGGACCGGGCGGACCCGCCCGTCCTGGGTCACCTCGACCGGCCGGACGGACCCGCCCGCTCAGGCGGACGGGTCCGCGATCTCGCGGAGCGCCGCCAGGTGCGACCGCCAGGCGGCACGGCCCGCCCGCGACAGGGTGAGCGACGTCCGCGGGGTCTTGCCGACGAAGGCCTTGCCGACGGTCACGTACCCGGCGGCCTCGAGCGCGCTGACCTGCTTGCTCAGCGCCGAGTCGGTGACCTCCACGGCGTCGCGGACCTCGCGGAAGCCGAGCGTGCCGGCGCGGTCGAGCGCCGCGACGACCGAGAACCGGACCGGGTTCTGCAGCAGGTCGTCGAGCCGGTGCCGCGGGTGCGTGCCCGACGTGACGGTCACGACCGGGACTCCCGCGCAGCGCAGGCGAGCGTGACGACGAGCACCGCGCCCGAGGTCACCGCGGACCACAGCACCGAGCCGTGCACCCACGCGACGACCGCGATGGACGCGCCGTAGGTGACGGTCCACGCCGCGATGTACCCGGTCCAGCGACGCCCCCGGGCGAAGGCGGAGCGCCCGCGGATCGCGGCGGTGAACCAGAGGACGAGCGCGAGCACCACCGCGATGGTGCCGACGTAGGCGGCGGCGAACGCGCGGCCCTCGCTGAGGCCCATCGCGAAGGTCCCGAGTGAGGTCGCGGCGCCGAGCGCGACGATGAAGGCGACGTAGGGCCACCGGACCCCGTCGTGCGCGCGGCGGGCGATGCGGTCGGCCTGCGCCAGGAGCGCTCGGGCCTCGGCGGGCTGGATCTCGGTCATGTGGTTCCCCTCTCCGGTCTCCACCCTGGCACGTACTTTCCATCTTGGCAAGTGGTTTCCATGCCGTGGCGCGTCGGTGGTGCCCGGCTAGGCTCGCGGCATGAGCGGCGCTGCCATCGACGTGCGGGACCTGGTCGTGCGGTTCGGGGACCGGACGGTGGTGGACGGCCTGACCTTCGCGGTCGCGCCGGGCGAGACCTTCGGGCTGCTCGGCAGCAACGGCTCCGGCAAGACCACGACGATCCGGGCCCTGCTCGGCATCACCACGCCCACGAGCGGGACGCTGACGATCGACGGCCAGCCCTTCCGACCGGCGACCGGCGGCGTCGGGTACCTGCCCGAGGAGCGCGGCCTGTACCGGAAGGAGTCGGTGCTCGACGTGATGACGTACTTCGGCGTCCTGCGCGGGCTCGTGCGGGCCGAGGCGACCGCGTGGAGCACCGGGTTCCTCGAGCGCGTCGGCCTCGGCGACCGGGCGAAGGTCCGCGTCGACCGGCTCTCCGGCGGTCAGCAGCAGAAGGTGCAGCTCGGCATCACGATCATGGACCGCCCGCGGCTCCTCGTGCTCGACGAACCGACGAAGGGCCTCGACCCGGTGAACCGCCGGCTCCTCCTCGACCTGGTCGACGAGCGGAAGGCGGACGGCGCGACCGTCGTGCTGGTGACCCACCACATGGACGAGGTCGAGCGGCTGTGCGACCGGATCCTCCTCCTCAAGGACGGTCGGGCCGCCGCGTACGGATCCGTGCCCGACGTGCAGGACGCCTTCGGCGGCGCGGTCGCCGAGGTCGCGCTCGACGGACCCGTCCCGCCGTCCCCGCTGTACCGGCTGGTCCGGCACGAGGGCCACGTCGCGCACCTCGCACCGACCGCCGCAGCCGCACCCGACGGCTCCGACGTGCTCGCCGCGCTCGTCGCCGCGGGTGCGCACGTGACGGGCTTCGCGATGCGGCGGGTCCCCCTCGACGAGGTCTTCGTGCAGGTGTACGGGCACGGGGCCGGCACCGAGGCGGAGGCGGCGGCGTGAGCCGGGCAGGACGCCGGGCCGTGGACGCGCGCGCGGCGGACGGGATGCGCGGATCGCGGGGCGGCGGCCGGGGCGGCGGCCGCGCCGGTGTGCTCCGCACGGTGGTCCGCTTCGAGTTCGTACGTGCCGTGCGGAAGCCCGCGTTCTGGATCGGCACGCTGGCCCTGCCGCTCGTCGTCGTGGTCGTGTCACTGCTCGTCGGGGTGGGCCAGGCCGCCGGGACGGACTCGGCGTCGTCGAGCGCAGCCGCCGCGCGGACCCCCTTCCACTACGTCGACCACTCCGGGCTCGTGTCGGCGTCGGTGGCCGCGGAGTGGGGCGGCTCCCCCTCCGAGGACCCGGCCGCCGACCGCGCCGCCGTGCGCGCCGGGACGCTGGACCTGTTCGTCGAGTACCCCCGCACACCCTCGTCGGCGCCGATCCGCCTGCAGGGCGCCGACCGCGGCCTGTTCGAGAACGGCGGGTACGCGACCCTCGCCGAGAAGGTGCTCGAACGGAGCGTGGCCGCATCGGTCGACGACCCCGAGGCCGTCTCGCTCCTCCGCTCGCCGCCGGACACCGAGCTCACGACCTGGTCGGACGGCCGGGAGGCCCCCGGGTGGCTGTCGATCGTGCCGCCGTTCCTCTACGTCGTCGCGTTCTTCGGACTCGTCGTCCTGCTCGCCACCCGCATGGTGACGGTGGTGGTCGAGGAGAAGGAGAACCGGATCTCCGAGATGGTCCTGACCACCGTGACCGCCGGACAGCTCATCCGCGGCAAGGTCGTGGCGATGCTCCTCGTCGGCCTGGTGCAGGTCGGGGTCGTCGTCGTCCCCGGGCTCGTCGTCGCCCTCGTCGCGCTCCCCCTCGTCGCGCCGCGGCTCGGCGGGCTCACGGTCGACCCGTGGCGGATGGTGGTGGGCGCGCTGCTGCTCGTCGGTGGCGTGCTGCTCGCGTCCGGGCTCTTCGTCGCCGTCGGTGCCGCGGTCCCCTCGATCAAGGACGCCTCGACGCTGCAGTCCGCGGCGATCTTCGCGCTCGTCGTGCCGCTCTACGCCGCGTTCTTCGTGGCGACCACCCCGACGTCCCCGGTGGCGGCGTTCTTCACGTGGTTCCCGACGTTCACGCCGATCACCGCGATGGTGCGGAACGCGGTCGGGACGCTGTCGGTCGCCGAGTCGGTCGGGGCCGTCGTCGAGGTGTTCGTCGTGGCGGCCGTGCTGCTGTGGGCCGCCGAGCACCTGTTCCGGCACTCGGTCGCGCAGTACGGGTCGAAGGTGACGCTGCGGCAGGTGCTCGCGATGCGGCCGGGGCGGCGAGGCCGGTAGGCCGGCCCACACCGGGGAGCGTCCCGGTGGTCGGGTGCCGGTGCTCGGGCGCCGGGAGTCGGGCGCCGGGTGCCAGGCGGCGACCCCGGTCGCCGATCAGCCCAGGACGGGTTCAGCCCAGGACGGGGGCCGCGTCGAGGTCCCAGGGTGCCGGCTCCTGCTCGCGCCACCCGGCGCGGACGGTGCGGATCATGCGGTCGAACTCGACGAGCACGTCGAGGTAGGGCCGCACGAGCATCTGCACCTGGAGCCCCTGGTAGACCGCGATGAGCTGCGTCGCCGCCTGGTGCGCCGGGATGCCGAGCTGCTCGATCCCGCGGACGACGTCGAACTCGAGGCCGTGCGCGACCTCGCCGACGTACTCGTCGAAGCGGGCGCGGAACAGCTCGCCGAAGTCGCACTCCGACGACGCCAGGTTGACGACGCCGGCCAGCAGCCGCACGAGCCCCGGGTCGGCCACGTCCTCGGCGAGCGAGCGCCGCACGTGGTCGACGGTGCACGCGGCCGGCTGCGACCGACCGGTGCCGCGCAGCTGCACCCAACGGTCGTACGTCACCAGGAGCAGGGCGTCCCAGCTCGGGAAGACGCGTCGGACGTCCTCGACGGTCACCCCGCACGTGTCGGCGACCGCCGCGGTGTCGACCTGGTCGAACGGGTACAGCCGGTAGGCGCGGATCGCGCTCCGGACGACGCGGTCGGCGAGGACGCCGTCGTCGACGGGCGTCGCCTGCAGGTCGTCCATGAGGACAGTCCACCGCATCCGGGCGCCGGCTGTCGCGACCCCGAGCGGGGGCCAGTCGCCAGGTCGGCCCGGCGAGGCCGGTGTGCCGGGCCGGGCCGGGCCGGCCGGGCCGGCCGGGCCGGCCGGACGGGCTCGCCCGCCGCCTCGTCAGCCGAGCGTCACGGGTGCGGCCGACGGGCGGACGCGCTGCCGCATCCACACGAAGAAGCCGGTCAGGGTGAACGCGCCGTAGAAGACGTACATCAGCCCGGACGCGTAGTACCCCGCCGAGAACAGCAGCGGCACCCCGACCAGGTCGACGGCCACCCAGACCAGCCAGAACTCGACCCACCCCTTCGCCATCCCGTAGGTGGCGAGCAGCGAGCCGACGAAGATCCACGCGTCGCTCCACACCGGCTCGTACGAGCCGAGGGCGCGGAACACGGGGGTCAGGACCGCGGTGCCGCCCACCAGCGCGAGGACCAGCAGGCCGCGGGTCTGCCAGGAGGCCCACCGCGGCTCGACGACGGTCGTCGCCTCGTCCGCGCGGTGCGTCCACCGGTACCAGCCGTAGACGCTCACGACGATGAACATCACCTGGCGCCCGGCCTGGCCGAGCAGGTTCACCGGGTTCGGGGTGTCGAACAGCGCCCCCATGAAGACCGTGAAGAGCAGGGCGTTGCCGAGGATGCCGACCGGCCACGCCCAGACCCGGCGCCGCATGCCGCCGAGGGCGCTCGCCAGCCCGAACAGGTTGCCGATCACCTCGCGCCACAGCACGGTCTGGTCGCCGATCACGAGCTGCGCGTCGAACAGCCACCGCACGATGCCCACGGGCCCTCCTCGTCTCCGGACAGGCCAACGGTAGGGGGTCACCGCGCATTCCGGGCTGCCGCGACCCCGTGTGACGCCCCGGTCCGGACCCGCGCCGGGCGTCGCCGTCCACGGCCGCCCGGCCCCGCGTGGGCGTCCCGGTCTAGGCTCGGGCGACGTGACGGACGGGGTGCAACGGGCGCGGGACCTGCTCGACGAGGCGGCCGTCCGCCTGCGCGCCGCGGCCGTCCAGGACGAGGCCCTGGGCGAGTACGTCGAGCCGCGCGCCGTGCTCGGCATCCGCCGCGAGCCGACGATCCGGTCGCTCGGTCGGGTGTGGCGCGTCGGCGCGCTGCTGCTCGGCTCGACCGACGAGACCGCCGGCCGGGTCTGGGCCACGGGGCGCATCACCCGCGTCACCGACCCGGGGCGGTCGCAGTTCGTGTCGGTCTCGGCGGAGGTGCGCCGCGCCTACCGGGCCGCCGCCGCGAAGGGGCACTTCCCCGAGGGCGACACGGTCAACCACGGGGCGGTGCCGATCCCCCTCGACCGGTCCCTCGTCGACGGTGACGGCGTGCTCGCGGTCGTCGACGACGAGCCCGTCGTGCGGTGGTCCCCGGCGGCCGGGACGGTGCCGCTCGACGCCTACCTGCGGGACCGCGTCGGGCTGCTCGTCGAGCCGCCGCGGGGCGCGACCGACTGAGCCGCCTCCTCCACCCGTCGCCCAGCGCGGGGTCGGCTCGGTGTCAGGCCCGGTTCCCGACCCGGCCGGGCACGGCGATCCACTCGGCGACGGACGGCCCGACCACCTCGGCGGTCTCGTCCGGGAGCAGCGCGCCGCCGCGGAAGGCGGCACCGAGCGCCCCGGGGATCCGGAACGGCACCGGCAGCACCCCAGCCGGTCGCACCGCGCGCGTCAGGGCCCAGAGCGTGGTGACGTCCGGCCCGGCGACGTCGACCCGGGGACCCGCGCGGACACCCGTGACGACGTCGGCCAGCACGCCCGCCACCGCGTCGAGGGCGACCGGCGCGATCGTCATGCCCGGCACGAGCGCGACCGGCCCCACGCGCAGCCGCCCGGCGTTCTGTGCGGCGAACTCGAACCACTGCGTCGACCGCACGACCGTCAGGCGGGAGCCGGTGCGGGCGGCAGTCGCCTCCTGCGCCGCCTTCCCCGCGAAGTACCCGTACCCCTGGACGGCCGGTCGCTCGCACCCGTGGATCGAGAGGAGCACGTGGTGCGCACCGGTCCGGGCCGCGGCAGTACCGACCGCCCGGGTCGAGCGGGTGGAGAAGTCCGTCGCGACCCGCCTGCTCGTGGTGGCACGCCCGGCCGCCTCGACCACCGCGTCCGCACCGTCGAGGAGCGCGGCGACGTCGTCCCGCAGCACGTCGAACCCGGTCGACCGGGAGCGCCGCACGACCTCCCAGCCCCGGGCGGCGATCGCCCGCTCGATCGCTCGTCCGGACCCGCCCCCGCCGATCACCACTGCGCGCATCGCGTTCCCCTCATTGCACTCCGGTCGAATGTCCACTACATCCGTAGAGGACACTACACGTGTAGAGGACCCTACGATGAGACCGACGAGGAGGGACGCGCATGGGACGCCGTGAGGAGCTCGCGGACGCCGGCATCCGGCTCGCCGCCCGCGGCGGCAGTCGCGCACTGACCCACCGTGCCGTCGACCAGGAGGCCGCGGTGCCACCGGGGTCGACCTCGTACTACGCCTCCACCCGTCGCGACCTCACCGCGCTGGTCGTCGACCGGATCACCGACCAGCTCGCCGTCGACCTCTCCGACCTGGTGCTCCCGCCGGTCCCCGACGACGACGCGGTCGTGGCGATCGCCCTCGGGTTCCTCGACCGCCTGGCGGCTCGCGCCGACGCCCAGGCAGCACGGCTCGCCCTGCTCGTGGACCTGCGGGACGACGACCTCCGCACCACGCTGACCGGCGACGACCCCGCCCGGGAGGCACTGGTCGCGGTCGCGCGCACCCTCCTGGTGGCCGTCGGCGCGGCGGACGTCGACCGACGAGCCGTCGACCTCGTGGGACTCGTCGACGCACTGCTGCTCTACCGGGTCGCCGACGTCGCCCCCGTGGACGCCCGGGCGGTCGTCGCCGCGTTCGTGGCGGGGCTCCCCCGACGGTGACCGTGCACGACGGGCCCCGGATCCGCGCGGTCGACCCGGCGTCGCCGCTCGCGGTGGCGATCGTGCGCACCTACCTCGAGGACGTCGCGTCGCGGTGGTACGGGCGCCCGGCCACGGTGGACGAGGTCGACCGTGCTCTCGTCGAGGAACCAGCGGCCGACCTCCACGGCGACTCCGGTGTGCTGCTCGTGGCGGTCGACGACGACCGGGCCGTGGGCTGCGCCGGAGCGCGGTTCCTCGGCGACGTCGCCGAGCTGACGAAGGTCTTCACCCTGCCGGGACACCGCGGGCACGGCACGGGTCGCGCGCTCGTGGCCGCCGTCGAACGGGTCTGCCGGGACCGTGGGACCACGACGATCCGACTGGACACCCGGGCCGAGCTCGTCGAGGCGTGCGCGATGTACGAGCGTGCGGGCTACGAGCAGGTGGCTGCGTTCAGCGACGACCCGTACTCCGACCGCTGGTACCGCAAGACCCTGGTGGACACCGCGGGCACCGACTGAGGGTCGCCCGCTCAGTCGACGAGCCGCACCGTCAGCGCTGCACGGGACACCGCGTCCGCGCCGTCGTCGTGCGCACCCCGGGACACCGACCAGAGTGCCGACTCGACCAGGCGGGCGGTGCACCACGCCGCGATGCGCTCCAGCGACGGCGTCCCACACCGCCCTGCTGCCGGGGTACACCGCTGTCGGCCATGTCACCGACAACGACTGTCCCCCGTTCTGGGGTGGATGCATGTGCATGTTCTTCCGGACGAACCGGGGACAGACCGGTACGTTCGGCCCTGGCACGTCCCGACACGCCCGAGCGTCCCTGCGCTCCGGAGCCCCGTCGGACGGCCCGGCACCGGCCAGCCGCGTCCCGCCTCCCACAGCGCGACGGAAGGCACGAGTCCCCGCGCAACCGACCCGACACCCGTGCGCGGGCTGGAGCGCTGCACGCTGCGCGGAAACGGATCGAACATGCACAAGCTCGTCACCGGCACCATCGCCGGCGCGGTCGGCGTCGCCCTCCTCCTGGGCGGTGCCGGCACCTTCGCCCTCTGGAACGCGGACGCCTCGACGGCGGCCGCGCGGATCAGTTCCGGGACCCTCTCGTTGCGCACCGCCGACGCCGGCGCCTGGACCGACGTCACGAAGGGGCGGTCGGCGTCGATCGACCCCGCGCAGGTCCTCATGGTCCCGGGCAACACCTACCGGTTCACGCAGACGCTCGCGATCGACGCGACCGGGAACGACCTCGTCGCCGACCTGACGTACGCGCCGCAGAGCATCACCGGGGACGCCGACCTGCTCGCCGCGACGACGAAGACCCTGTCGGTGACGTCGTCGAGCACGTCGATCACGGAGACCTCCCCGGGCACGTTCGAGGTCCGGCCGACGAGCGGCACGGCGACCGTGCAGGTGGTCTTCACGATCGCGCTGCCCGAGTCGGCGACGACGGGCCAGGGCGGCACGCTCGACGTCGGCGGGCTCGCCTTCACCCTGAAGCAGCGACCCGTCACCGTCTGACCGTGACCGGTCGACACCGCGCACGCCCCCGGCACGGGAGACCGGTGGGCGCGACCCTGGTCCTCGTGGCCGGGGTCGCCGCGGCGCTGGCCGGGACCGGCGGGACGTACGCCCTGCTCACCGACTCGGCCGGTACGGCGGGTGCGACCGTGCGGTCCGGCACCGCGACCCTCACCGTCTCGCAGCTGTCGGGGACGGGTGCGACGGTGCTCGGCCCGGGATCGAGCACCGTCGGGTCCTTCGCGGTCCGCAACACCGGCACCGTCCCGCTCGCGATCCGGGTCGCGACGACCGCGTCGCGGGTCTCGTCGGCCGGCACCACCGCCGCCGTCGTGCTCGGTGCGCAACGGGTGACCCTGGCACCGGTCACGTCGTCCCGTGCGTGTCGGGCGGGGCTCCGCGGCACGAGCGGTGCCCTCGGCACGTTCGACACCGGGAGCGGTCTCCTCACGGTGTCCCCGGGCGCGAGCAGCACGGCCTGCGTCGAGGTCGCCCTGGCGGGTGACGCCCCGCAGAGCGTGACCGGGGCCGTCACCGACTTCACGCTGACCGTCACCGGCACGCAGGTCGCCCCGTGACCGTCCGGCTGCGCACCGTCGTCGCGGTGGTCCTCGGCGTGGTCCTCGTCGTCGTGGGTCCGTCCGCCGCCTGGGCGCTCTGGACCGCGAGCGGCGCGACGAGCTCGCGGACCACGGTCGGCACGCTCGTCGCCGGCATCAGCGGCACCGACGCGATGAGCGTCGCGTCGTCCGGCTCCACCCCGACCACCCGGCCGGTGACGCTGACGAACGCCGGCACCCTCGCGGGCACCACCGCCACCACGGTGTCGACCGCGTCCGGGACGACGGCCGCCCTCGCCGCGGCCGTCGACGTCGTCGCGTGGCCGGTGTCCTCGGCGGCGGCCTGCACGGACGCCGCCGCCGTCGGTGCCGGGTCGGTGTCGGGGACCTGGGCGGCGCTGCCGAGCATGTCGTCGTCGCTCGGCGCCCGGTCGAGCGCCGTGTGGTGCACCCGGAGCACCCCACGACCGGACGCCCCCGCGTCGAGCCGGGCGGACGTCGTCCTCACGCTCACCACGACCACGGGGTCCTGGCGGTCCGCACCGGCCCGGGGCACCTTCACCCTGACGACGGCGGCGGCGGTCCCGGCGATGGGGTGCACGAGCGACAACGACAACTACGTGACGGTCACGTGGCCCACTGCCGACCGCCCGACGGACACCTGGTACGGCGCGTTCGTCCAGGGCACCATGGTGGGCGCCGTCGCGCAGGGCTACTCCGGCTCCACCACGATCGCGCCGGAGCAGGTGCGTCCGGTCGCGACGAGCGGCACGCAGACGGTGGTGGTCCGGGTCCTCGACTCCGCCCGACAGCCGACCGACACCGTCGTGGCGAGCGGGACGGTCACGTTGTTCCAGCGGGACGACGGGCCGCGGATCCGGTGCGGGTCGTGACGTCGCTCCGGATCCGGACGGCGGACGGTCGACCACCGATCCGCCGCGCGACCGGAGGTCGGTCCCCGCGTCGGACCGGATGGCGGGCGGTGCTCCGTGCCGTCGGGACCGGACTGTCCGTCGGCATCCTCCTGGTCACCGCGGCGCTCGCCGTCGCGGTGGTCGTCGTGCCGAGGGTGACGGGGTCCGTCCCGCTCACGGTCCTGACCCGGTCGATGGAGCCGACCCTGCCGCCGGGAACGCTGCTCGTGGTGCGGCCGACCCCGCTCGCGGACGTCCGGGTGGGTGACGTCGTCACCTACCAGCCCGTGTCGGGCGACCCCGCCGTGACCAGTCACCGGGTGGTGGCGGTCACGACGGCGTCGGACGGCAGCCGGACGTTCACGGTCCGCGGCGACGCCAACGCCGAGGCGGACCCGCCCGTCCTCGGCGCGCAGGTGCGGGGCGTCGTCTGGTACAGCGTGCCCGGCGTGGGGTGGGCGAGCCAGGCCGTGAACCGCGAGCGCGGCTGGCTCCTGCCCACGGCGGCCGTGGTCCTGATCGCGTACGGCCTGGTGCAGGTCGTCACGGGTGTGGTGACGGAGGTCCGGCGGCGTCGGTCCGGACGGCGGCGCGGCCGGCGACGCGCGACCGACGGCGACCCGTCGCGGCGGCTGCCGGCCTGACCGGCCGGCACCGCGCCTCCCGGGCCGCGCCGACGGCACGGCGACCGATCAGACGGACCGGCACCGCGCCTCCCGGCCCCGGCCGACGGGACGGCGAGCGGTCCGACGGACCGGCACCGCGCCTCCCGGCCGGGTCGGGACGGTCAGGACGGGAGGTCGCGGTCGCGTCCGTCCCAGAGGTCACCGCAGTCGACCGGCTCGGCTCCGACGGCGGCCAGGTACGGCCCGGCCCCGCGGTCCGCCACGGCAGCCGACCCCGCGGACGCGCGGAGCGCCGCGAGCAGACCGGACCAGTGCGCGCGACCGAGGAGCACCGGGTGACCGGGTCGGCCACCGAAGGCCGCGCGGCGCACGGCGTCGGGACGACCTCCGGCGTCGCCGACCACGCGGTCCACCGCGGCTGCGGGCAGGTCCGGGAGGTCGACGAGGGAGACCAGGGCCGTCGCCGCACCGCGCGGTGCCGGGGCGGCGGAGAGCACGTCGAGGCCGGCCGCGAGCGACGCGCTCACCCCCGTCGCCCAGTCCGGCGCGACCACGGTGCGGACGACGGCCCACCGCGGGACCAGGGCCCGTGCCTCGTGGGCGGCGCAGCCGAGCACGACGACCACCTCGTCGCACCCGCCGTCGACGAGCGTCGTCACCGCGCGCTCGACCCAGGGCCTGCCGTCCGCCGAGCGGACGAGCGCCTTCGGGGTCCCCATCCGGGACCCGGCACCCGCGGCGAGGAGGAGCCCCGCCACGTGCCCGCCGGTCACGGGGTCAGCCGTCCGCGTCCGGGCTCACACGAAGCCGGGGACCGTCGCCCAGGCGGCCGGTGCCTCGGCCACGCCGTCGCGGACGACCGTCCCGGCGATGAGGCCGTAGGGGCGGTCCGCCGCGAAGAACACCTCACCCGGGTTCTCGAGCCCGAACGGGGCCAGGTCGACGAGGAAGTGGTGCTTGTTCGGCATCGCGAACCGCACCTCGGCGATCTCCGGGAAGGCCTCGATCGCGGCGCGGCCCATCGCGAACAGCGTCTGCTGCAGGGCGAGGGAGTGCAGGTCGGCGAACACCGCGAGCATCTCGTCGAGCACGCCCGCGTACCGGGCGTCGTAGTCGATCCCGGCGGCGACGGCCTCGGGCGTGTACCGCCACCGCGCGGTCACCGAGGTCGCGAGGATCCGGTCGTCGGTCTCCGCCAGGGTCGTGTAGCCGTCGCGCGGGAACCCGTGGAACTCGCTGCCGGTCGACTTGAGCACCGTCAGGTCCGTCACACCGGCCAGGACGTGCACGTCCTCGCCGTCGACCTGGACGACGGCCGTCCGGGTCCCCCGACCGGCGCGGACGAACGCGTGGTCGTGCTCGGCACCGTCCACGACGATGCGTTCCCAGGCGTGCTGCTCGGCGGAGAGCGTCGCGCCGTCGTACCAGTCGAACGCCGTGGTGAAGTGGCGGCCGAGGCGGAGCAGGAACTCCTCCGGGCTGTGCACGCCGTGCTCGCGGGCGAAGGCGTACACGGTGTTCTTCTGGGTGTCCGTGGCGACGACCTTCGCGTTGTCGCCGTCGGTGTACGAGTCGGCGAGGGCCTCGCCGCGGAGCTGGGTCGTGACCGTCAGGTCCTCGATGGTGTGCCGCGGGGTGTCGCGGGTGACCCGGACGAGCCGGACCTCGGCCTTGCCGTACTGGTTGGCGCCGAGGTGCACCGTCGTCGCCGTGGTGGCGGCGGCGGACGCGGCGTCGGGGCCGGCCGGCACCGCGTCGGGGTCCGCCGGGGCGGTGGCGGTCGGCACGGTGCTGGTGGTGGTGTCGGTCATGGGGGTCAGCTCCCTCGGTAGGTGGAGTAGGCGAACGGGCTGAGGAGCAGCGGGACGTGCAGGTGCCCGTCCGCCGGGTCCTCGCGGACGGTGACGACGACGTCGACGCGCGGGTGGAACGCCGCCGTGCCGAGGGCCGACCAGTAGGCGCCGGTGGCGAACGACAGCGTCCACTCCCCCGGTGCCAGGCGGTCCGGCCCGAGGTCGGCGACCCGGCCGTCGGCGTCGGTGGTGTCCGCCGCGACGACGACGTGCCCGGCGTCGCGGAGGGTCACGGCGATGCCCGCGGCGGGGCGGCCGTGCGTGGTGTCGAGCACGTGGGTGCTGAGGTGGCTCACGCGACGGTCCTCCCGAGTCGGAGCATGGCGATGTCCCGGAGGGCGTCGGCGACCTCCGCGCGTTCGGTGACGTCGTCGTTCCCGAGCCGCCGGTCGAGCTCGGCGAGGACCTCGGGCGCCGTCCGGCCGGCGGCACGGACGAGGAACACCCGGCCGAAGCGTTCCTCGTACGCCGCGTTGCCGGTCCGGAGCGCCGCGGTCGTGGCGTCGTCCCGGTCCGCCGAGGCAGCCTGCTCGGTCCGGGCGGCCCGGGCTGCGGCGTCCGTCCCGGTCGGGCGCTCGCCGATGCGGGGGTGGTCGGCCAGGGCCGCGGCGACCTCGTCGTCGGTCCAGGTGCGGGCGGCGGCGTCGGCGGCCTCGGCGAGCGCCGACACGGCGCCGTACGGTCGGCCGGCGACGACGGCACCGACCCAGCGCGGGACCGGCGCCCACGCCGCGACGACCGCACGTGCGGCCCCGTCGTCGAGGGCGTCGAACTCGGTGATCTCCATGTCCCGAAGCGTCGCACCGCCGTGTTTCGGGGAGGTCTCCGGCAGGTCACCACTCGTCGCCCGACCCGGTCGCCGTTCGTCGCGGGCCCGTCACACCGCTGAAACACCCGTTCCGTACGGTGACGACACACCGCGTGGCGGATCCACCGCGCGGCGGACCCACCCCACGACACGACCGGCACCGAGGAGGCGACCGTGCGAGCGAACACCACCACCGCCGTGCCCACGACCGCCTGGTCCCGCGGGATGATCGCGCACGGACGACGACCGGGACCCCGCTCCCGCCCCTCGTCGACCCCTCGCGATCGGACCACCCCTTGGACCTCGTCTCCGTCCGCGCCGTGCGGACCCCCACGCACCGCTCCGACCTCCGGCTGACCACCGGCGACCGCCCGCTCGCCGGTGGCACCTGGCTCTTCTCCGAGGAGCAACCCGGGCTGACCGGCCTGGTGGACCTCACCGCCCTCGGGTGGCCCGACCTCGAACGGTCCGGGCACACCCTGACGATCGCCGCGACCTGCACGATCGCGTCCCTGCTCCGCGCCGAGCCGGACCCGGCCTGGACCGCGTGGCCGCTCGTCGACCGGTGCGCGAACGCCCTGCTCGCGTCGTTCAAGGTCTGGAACGCCGCGACCGTCGGGGGCAACGTCGCGGTCGCCCTCCCCGCGGGCGCGATCACGGCGCTGCTCGCCACCCTGGACGCCGTCGCCGTGGTGTGGACGGCCGACGGCGGGGAGCGACGCACCCCCGTGGCCGACCTGGTCACGGGTGTGCGCACCGTCGCGCTCGCCCCGCAGGAGGTGATCCGCGCGTTCGAGGTGCCGGTCGCGGCCCTCGTCGCCCGCACCGGGTACCGACGGGTGGCACTCAGCCCGCACGGGCGCTCCGGGGCGCTCGTCACCGCGCGGTGGACGGCGGACGGGTTCGTCCTCGTCGTGACCGCGGCGACCCCACGGCCGCTCGTGCTCCGTTGGGACCACGTGCCGAGCAGCGCCGCGGTCGACGCCGCGGTCGGTGGCCACGACGACTGGTACGACGACCCGCACGGTTCGCCGGACTGGCGCCGCGCCGTCGCCACCCGTGCCGCACAGGAGCTCCGGGACGAGGCGGCGGCGGACACCCGGGCCTCCGCTCCCGGCGGCACCGAGGGGGTGGCGTCGTGCAGCTGACGGTCGACGGGCACACGCTCGACGTGGCCCCGCAGCCCGGGCAGGTCCTCCGCACGCTCCTGCGCGAACACGGTGTCACCGCGGTGAAGAAGGGCTGCGACGCGGGTGACTGCGGCGCCTGCACGGTGCTCCTCGACGGCGTCCCCGTGCACGCCTGCATCACCCCGGCCCACCGGCTCGCGGACGCCACGGTGACGACGGCGGCGGGCCTCGGCACGGCGGAGCACCCGCACCCCGTGCAGCGCGCCTTCGCCGAGGCCCCCGGGTTCCAGTGCGGCTTCTGCACGGCCGGGTACGTCGTCACGGCCGCGGCGCTCGACGACGACCAGCTCGCCGACCGGCACCGGGCGCTCAAGGGCAACATCTGCCGCTGCACGGGGTACCGCGCGATCGAGGACGCCCTCGACGGGGTCCGGAACACCGCGTGCGCCAGCGCCGGGGACGCCGTCGGGACGTCGGTCGCGGCCCCCGCGGCGATGCGCATCGTGACGGGTGCCGAGGAGTACACGCTCGACGTCCGACGCACCGAGGCGCTCCTGCACCTCGCGGTCCTCGGCAGCCCGCACCCGCACGCCCGCATCACCGCGATCGACACGAGCGCCGCCGAGGCCCTGCCCGGCGTGCACGCCGTGCTCACCCACCGGGACGACCCGGGCGTGCTGTTCTCCACCGGCCGGCACGAGTCCCGGCTCGACGACCCCGACGACACCCGGGTGTTCGACACGGTGCTGCGGTTCCGCGGGCAGCGGGTCGCGGCGGTCGTCGCCGAGAGCGTCCGGACCGCCGAGCAGGCGTGCGCCCTGCTGCGCGTCGCGTACGAGGTCCTGCCGAGCGTGCACGACGTCGACGCCGCCCGGCGCCCCGGGGCACCGCTGCTGCACGCCGACAAGACCACCGCCGAGCACCGCATCGCCGAGCCGGACCGGAACGTCGTGGCCGCCCTGCACGGCGGGACCGGGGACCTCGAGGCCGCCCTCGCCGCGTCCGCGGCGACGGTCGACGGCACGTGGTCGACGGGTCGCGTCTCGCACGCCGCGCTCGAGACGCACGCGACCCGCGGGACGCTGGACCGGGACGGGAGGCTCGTGCTGCGGACCGCCACGCAGGTCCCGTTCCTGGTGCGGGACGAGATCGCGCACGTCTTCGGTCTCGACCCGGCACGGGTGCGCGTGGTCGCGAAGCGGGTGGGCGGCGGGTTCGGCGGCAAGCAGGAGATGCTCACCGAGGACCTCGTCACGCTCGCGGTGCTCCGCACCGGCCGCACCGTGCAGTACGAGTTCAGCCGCCGGGACGAGTTCACGATCGCGCCGACCCGGCACCCGATGCGCGTGCGGGTCAGGCTCGGCGCGGACCGCTCCGGCCGCCTGACCGCGATGCACGTGGACCAGGTGATGGACACCGGCGCGTACGGCAACCACGGCGTCGGCGTCATGTTCCACTCGGTGAGCGAGTCCGTCGCCGTGTACCGCTGCCCGGTGAAGCGCGTCGACGCGGAGTCGGTCTACACGAACAACCTGCCGTCGGGGGCGTTCCGCGGGTACGGCCTCGGCCAGGTGGTGTTCGCGATCGAGTCGGCGATGGACGAGCTGGCCCGCGAGCTCGACCTCGACCCGTTCGAGCTCCGGCGGCGCAACGTGGTCGTGCCCGGCGACCCGCTCGTCGTCACCGACCCGGACGAGGAGGACGACCTCCGGTGGGAGGGCAGCTACGGCCTCGACCAGTGCCTCGACCTGGTCGAGGACGCCCTCCGCGCACCCCTGCCCGAGGTCCCCGCGATGGACGGGCCGCCGCTCGACCGCGCGGCAGCGGACGGCACGGCACCGGCAGGCACCGGCGACTGGGCGTTCGGCACCGGGGTCGCCCTCGCCGCGATCGCCACGATGCCGCCGCGGGGCCACCACGCCCACGCCTCGGTCGAGGCGACCGCGGACGGCCGCTACCGGATCGGAGTCGGCACGGCCGAGTTCGGCAACGGCACGACGACCGTGCACACGCAGCTCGTCGCCACCGCCCTCGGCACCACCCCGGACCGGGTCGACGTGCACCAGTCCGACACCGACGCCGCCCGGTACGACACCGGTGCGTTCGGGTCGGCCGGCGTCGTCGTCGCGGGCAAGGCGCTGTACGCGGCCGCGCTGGACCTGCACGAGCAGATGACGGCACGCGCGCTGACGATCGTTGCAGCCCGGACGCCCCGCACCGCGGTCGGCCCGCTCGGCCCGGCGGTCGCCGTGCTCCCGGACGGCGTGCGGGTGGGCGACCAGGTGGTCGGGCACGCCGAGCTCCTGGCCGAGGGACCCCTCGTCGCGCACGGCAGCCACGACGGCACGCCGCGGTCCCTGGCCTTCACGGTGCACGGCGCCCGGGTCGCGGTGCACCGCCCCACCGGCGAGGTCCGCGTCCTGCACAGTGTGCAGGCGGTCGACGCCGGGACGGTCCTCAACCCGGAACAGCTCCGCGGGCAGGTCGAGGGCGGCGCGGCGCAGGCGATCGGCTCGACCCTGTACGAGGAGGTCGTGCTCGACGACGAGGGCCGGGTCACGACCGACGCGTTCCGGTCGTACCGCGTCCCGAAGATCTCCGACGTGCCCCGCACCGAGGTGCTCTTCGCGGCGACGCACGACCCGCTCGGGCCGCTCGGCGCGAAGTCGATGAGCGAGGCCCCCTACAACCCGGTCGCCCCGGCGGTCGCGAACGCCGTCCGTGACGCCCTCGGCGTCCGGCCGTACCGCCTGCCGATGACGCGGGACCGGGTCTGGCGTCTCGTGCAGCAGGCGTCGCCGGACGCGACCGACGTCGGAGGTGCGTGATGTTCGAACTGGCACCGCGCCTCCTGGCCGTCCTCGACCACGGCGACCCCGTCGTCGTCGCGACGGCCGTCGCGATGTCCGGCAGCGCGCCCAGCGGGGTCGGGACGTCGATGGCGGTCCTGCCGGGCGGCGGGGTCGTCGGGACGATCTCCGGCGGGTGCGTCGAGGGGTCCCTGTTCGTCACGGCCGGGCAGGTGCTCGACGACGGCGTGCCGGTGCTCGAGCGGTTCGGCTTCGACGCCGACCCGGACGCGGAGGACCCGGACGCCGCCGGGCCCGACGCGGTCTGGGCGCCCGCGCTCCGCTGCGGCGGCCGGGTCGAGGTCCTGGTCCGCCGCGTGGACCCCGGCGAGCCCGTGGTCGACGCCCTGCGGCGGGCGGCCTCGGGCGAGCCGACGTCGCTCGCGCTCTCCCTCGAACCCGACTCGCTGGGTGCGGTCGTCAGCGCGCCGGACGGGTGCCGGGGCCGGGTCTTCGTCGAGCGGGCCGACGCGCGTCCCCGGTGCGTCGTGGTCGGCGCGGTCGAGACCGCCGTCGCCGTGACGAACGCGGCGGCGGTGCTCGGCTACGCGGTGACCGTCGTCGACCCACGGTCGGTGTTCCTGACCGACGAGCGCTTCCCGGCGGCGGACGAGCGGATCGTGGGGTGGCCGACGCGCGTGCTCGCGGGACTGCCGATCGACGGGACGACCGCCGTCGTGGTGCTGTCGCACGACGACCGGTTCGACGCCGGGGTGGTCGACCTGGCGCTCCGCCGCGGCGCCGGCTACGTCGGGGCGATGGGCTCGCGGGCGACGCACGAGCGGCGGCTCGCGGAGCTGGTCGCGCTCGGGACGCCGGACCTCGAGCGGCTGCGGTCGCCGATCGGGCTCGACATCGGGGCGGAGACCCCGGCCGAGACGGCGCTCGCGGTCATGGCGGAGGTGGTCGCCGTGCGCCGGGGAGCCCCGGGCGGTGCGCTCGCGGGCGGGGCGGGGCCGATCCACCGGCACGCGGTCGTCGCGGGCTGACGGGGCGGAGCCGGGCGTACCCGGTCGTACCCGGTCGTCCCGGGCGTCCCCGGTCGTCCCGTCCGACCAGGGACGCCCGTTCCCACCTCCCACAGCGCCCGTCCCGGGAGGAACCCGCGACCGACCCACTCCGCGGGGAGCGCCCTCACACGGGCGTGCGGGCCAGCCGTTCCGACAGCCGCGCCGCGATCTCGCGCTCGTCACCGGTCACGAGCCGGTGGTCGCGGACGACCACCCGCCCGCCGACGACGACGTGCCGCGGGCGCCGCCCCGGGGACGCCCAGAGCAGCCCCGCGACCGGGTCGGCGACCCCCGCGTCCGCCACCCCGGAGACGTCCCACACGC